>NZ_BPPH01000016.1:0-51707 GCF_021602765.1 Acinetobacter sp. KAM396 | reverse complement strand
CTTGCATGTGTTAAGCCTGCCGCCAGCGTTCAATCTGAGCCATGATCAAACTCTTCAGTTAAAATCATTTTGAAGTTTTAATCTAAACTTCCAAATCTGGCTCATCAATTTTCTGACTTAAATTTCGCTCAAATAAACTTCGAGTAATTTAAACCAATCAATCAATGAAAATAATTTCGATCAATCAATCAGTAAAAATCCACACAAGTTGTTCTTCATAATCTCTTAATGATCTTCTGTTATTTCGTCAATAACAGCACCAATTCAATCAACACTGCGTTGGTGTGCAGCGTATTCTATACAGTTTTTGAATAGACGCAATATGTTTTTAGGTTTTTTTTCAAAAAAAGTATCATCCGCCCAAGTTTTAAGCGCATTTGATATTTTTATCACACTTTTCTTATGATTTGTCTTTTTTTTGCACGTTGCTAAATTTTTTTTTAAATAAATCCTTTTAAAGCGATAACAAAAAACAACCAGCTCAATTGAGCTGGTTGCAAATTTATATTAATTGGCTTGTTCTGCAAGCCATGACATGAATTTTTGTCGCTCTGCTTTACTGGCTTGTTGCCATAATTGAATCAATTGTTGCTCTTTGCCCTGTGTTTGTTTTTGTGTAGGCAATGTGGCTGGGGTAGTTTTATCAGATGGCAACACTGCTGCCGCGGTATAAACTGCCGCTGGCTGATTCACAGCCGTAGTGTTTTGAGTTGCATCTACTGTTTTGTTGCGTAAGCTACTACTTAGCCAACCAGTTGAACTTGCTTTGGCACCTGTTTGTTGTACTAACAATTGATTCTTTTGATTATACAATCCAACGCTAGGTTGATCTTTAAACTCTTTTGCAGCATCGAAATCTTTAGGTGGATTTACCAAAGCAAGTCGATAGTTTTCACTATCTTGAAGAATTGGAGTTTTGAGCGTAATAACACCCGATTTTAAAATATCGTGCGCACCATTATGATGTTCAAAATATTGTTGATACCGCAAGTTAATGACATTTTCACCCGCATTAACTTTCACTTGTTGTGCAGAACTGAATAAACCTGAACGAATTTCTTGATCATTTACAGCGAGTAACTTAATTTCTTCTGGTACTGCAATGGTTACTGCTGAAAATGCTGAACTACAAGCCATCAATGCAATAGTTGCTACGCCTAATTTAAATGCCATATTTCACTCTGTATCATTTATTAAAGTTTGATTGCACTATGCAATGTATAAATGACAGTTTTATGACAATTAATGGTTTCAAGCATTTTCACATGAATAAGGAAGTTGCTAAAACACATCATTAACACCCCCTCGAATCAAAAAAAAGTAGGATGAATCATCACCCTACTTTTTAGTCTGTGCAGTATGTATTGCTAGAGCTTAGTTAAAGCTTTTGAAACGTTCTGCATCATCCATAAATGTTTTTTCACCCGCAGGTGCTTCAATTGAACCAAACACCAATTGAGCACGTAGTTTCCAGTTTGCTGGAATGTCATAAGTTTGAGCAACTTCTTCATCTACGATTGGGTTGTAGTGCTGTAATGATGCACCTACATTGATTTCTGATAACGCTGTCCACACTGCGAATTGTGCAATCCCTGTTGAATGCTCTGACCATACTGGGAAGTTGTCTGCATATAGGGGAAATTGTTCTTGTAGACCTTTTACAACATCCTGATCTTCGAAAAATAATGCTGTGCCAAAACCTGCACTAAAGCTGTTAATTTTTGCTTCTGTGTTTTCAAATGCGTCTGCAGGAACTATTTTACGTAAAGTTTCTAAAACGATATTCCAGAATTGCGTATGCGAAGCACCGTATAAAGTCACAACACGTGAAGTTTGCGAGTTAAATGAAGACGGGCTTAAACGAACCGCTTGTTTAATGGTGCTTTCAATAGTTGCCTGATCTACAGGAACGTTTTTACCAAGTGCATAGATTGAGCGACGTTTTTCTAATTGATTCAAAAAAGACATTTTTGATTCCTCTGCAGTATTTTGTAGAAATTGGTTTATTACAGCGATATTAAGTCTTTTATTCAGCATAAACATTACATAAAATACGACAGTGTGTTTTATGTATAGAACGATTATAGTTTTATAAAGTGACAAATGTATGTGACTGCATCTATACACCTATTCTACAGATACAGCCTTTTGCAACATAATATACTGCGGTTCGCTCTTTGTGGCGCATAATAAGAAGCTGATTTGACCAATCTTAATCAAATGCTGTCATTTAGGCATAAAGTTTAAATTGATTTTGATAGTTTGCATGACACCTCTCGGTTGCTTCTTCTTCAATTGATCCAAAAACAAGTTGTGAGCGTAATAGCCATGTATTTAGAATATCAAAATGCTCTGCCACAGCGTGGTCTATGCTTTGATTAAAATGTTGTAAAGATGCACCCACACCTGAATCTGCCAGTGCTGTCCACACCACAAATTGCGCCATGCCTGAAGTTTGCTCCGACCAAATTGGAAATTCTGCAGCATGAAATAGAATTTTCTTTTGCAATTGACGAATAACTTGTTGATCTTCATAGAACAATACCGAGCCAAAAGCTGCTGCACATTGTTCAATTTTCATTTTAGTACCTGTTAAAATCTGCTTGGGTACAAATTGGCGTTGCAAGTCCTACACTAAATTCCAAAACTTTTTATGCGATTCAGAAAACAAGCCTACTTTGTGAATGATGTGCCGATGGGCAGCTAAGCACAGCTTCCTGAATCAGCTCGGCCCTATACGTTTGGCTAAAATGGATGCGTTTACCTAAAGCATAAATACTACGGCGCTTTTTAAATTGATCGATGAAAGTCAGTTCATTACCGTCATGGTTCAGCTTTTTCTTAAGCTTAAAGTCTTTCGTGATATCTGCTGTAAGCACATACTCATTTTGACTGCCCAAAAAAATCAATCTAATATTTTTCTTATTCTATCTAGACGGATGTGCTTTTATTCACATTCGTATTTTTAGCTGCTGCTTTATACAACACTCAAACCGGCTAAAAACAACAAACTCCGCATTTTGCGGAGTTTGTATGAAACTTACAGCATTTTATATTTTTAAGCTTTAAAACTTATTTCTCAGTTTCAAACAGTGCCGCAACAAAAGACTTTGCCGAGAATGGACGTAAATCATCAATTTTTTCACCCACACCGATAAAGCGAATTGGCACGTGGGTACGGCTTGCAATGTTAAATAACACGCCACCTTTTGCAGTACCATCTAATTTGGTAATGGTGATACCGGTTAAGCCAACAGCCTCATCAAACATTTCAACTTGATTAATGGCATTTTGACCTGTGCCTGCATCTACCACCAACATTACTTCATGCGGTGCGGTCGCATCAATTTTTTGCATTACACGCTTAACTTTAGTCAATTCTTGCATCAGGTTGCTTTTGTTATGCAACCGTCCTGCAGTATCTGCAATTAACACATCAATGCCTTTGGCACGCGCACTTTCAAAAGCATCGAAAATAACAGAAGCACTGTCTGCACCGTGACCTTGTGCAACAACGGCAACGTCGTTACGCTCACCCCAGATTTGCAATTGTTCAGTCGCTGCGGCACGGAAAGTATCCCCTGCGGCTAACATGACTTTTTTACCTTCACCCTGTAAGCGTTTTGCTAACTTACCAATGGTTGTAGTTTTACCTACACCATTCACACCCACGACTAAAATCACATAAGGGGTTTTATTGGCATCAATATGTAAAGGTTTTACCCGTGGTGCGAGCAAAGCCACCAATTCTTCTTGCAAAGCCTTGTATAAAGAATGCGAATAAATTAAGTCACCACGCGCAGTACGCTCGGTCAAATTGGCAATAATGGTTTTGGTTGCATCTACACCAATATCTGCAACCAACAATTGTTCTTCGACTTCTTCTAATAATTCATCATCAATTTCTTTACCGCCAATCAGAATATTCACCATGCCATCGGCAAAGTTTTTTCGGGTTTTGGTTAACCCTTCTTTCATGCGACTAAAGAAACCACCTTTCGCAAGTGCTTCCGTGTCTGATGATGTTTCTGCAGCAGGTTCAGACGTTGCTGCTTGTTGTAGAGGTGTTGTTTCAACAATCGGAACATTTACCGCTGGTAAATTCGGTAATGTGACATCATCATCTCCGATATCAGCATCAATCAAAAATTTATTTTGCCCATTAGATTGCTGTTGCATGCCGAATCCTTGAAAAGCATTGCGTTAAAAAATCGGATTCTAACATAAACCAATTGCTTTTACCTCGTATTCCAACCACATAGCTGCATACAAAAAATACCTAAAGCAATCCTTGCCTTTCCCCTTTAATTTTTGAAAGATAAGCCGATAACGATTGATCTCCACTTGCTTATGTTCCAATTTTCGATGAAGTCTGTTTGTGCGTTGCTTTTAGGTTTAACAACTTCAATTTGCCATGCAGAAGTTTTAACTGCGAATAACACTTTTGAAACCACGCTAAACAATGGTTTAAAAGTCATTATTCGTGAAGACCATCGTTCTCCTATGGTGATGACACAAATTTGGTACAAAGTAGGCAGTAGCGATGAGTCGGGAAATACACTGGGTATTTCGCACGTACTTGAACACATGATGTTTAAAGGTACAGCCAAAGTACCGAATGATGAATTTACCCGTTTAAGTCGTATTTATGGTGGTAGTGTCAATGCAGCGACCTTTACCAATTACACCAATTATTATCAGCTCTATCCAAAAACTTATTTCCCACTGGCTTTAGAGTTGGAAGCCGACAGAATGAGTAATTTGTTGCTTCGCCAACAAGATTTTGAGCCTGAAATTAAGGTGGTGATGGAAGAACGACGGCAACGTACCGATGATAATCCACGGGCTTTGGCTTTTGAACGCTTTAAATGGATTGCCTACCCAACCAGCCATTACCGCCAACCCATTATTGGTCACATGAAAAACTTGCAAAGCATTCAGCTGCAAGATGTACAGGCGTGGTACAAAAATTGGTATCGCCCCAATAATGCTATTTTAGTGATTGTGGGCGATGTAGATCATCAAACCGCATTGTTGCAAGTCCAAAAGTATTTTGGAGATATTCCGAAAGCACCTACGCCACCACGTAATGATGTGTTGGAGTTTGAACAATTAGGTTATCGGCACATGGAATTGTCTGCGGCTATACAAGTTCCTAATTTATATATGGCTTGGAATGTCGGCTCACTAGCAACAGCCAAAAATCCTCAAGATGCCTTTGCGCTCACCATCATCAAACAACTATTAGACAGTGGAATTACTTCACGTTTAGAACAGCGCTTGGTCAGAAATAATAAGATACTTAGCTCCATCAGTGTCAGTTATGATCCGTATCAACGTGGGGACAGTTTGTTTAGTATTTCGGCATTGCCTGCAGCAGGTGTAACGTTAAGCGAAGCGCAGGCCGCGATTCAAAACGAAGTGGATACGCTAAAACAGGATTTGGTCAATTCAAGTGAAATTGAGCGCGTGGTGACTCAATTTGTGGCCAATTGGATTTATAGTCAGGATGATTTGGCAGGACAAGCCCGAACCATTGGCAATTTGGAAGTCAATGGATTCAGTCACCGTTTAATCGATGTTTTACCACAACACTTCCAAGCCATTACTGCCCAAGATCTGCAACGTGTTGCGCAAAGTTACTTTAACAAAGACAGACTTAGCACCTTGTATTTATTGCCTCAAAGCACTACACCTTAAACTGTGATTTTCATGAAAAAGCATTTATTTTACACGCTTATTTTAAGCACGAGTTTTGGTCTATGTTCTGCTAGCTTTGGGATGGAAACTGCCACCACAGCAGCGCATGATTTTGCTGAAACAGCCGTAAGCACGCCTTTGCAATCTCTGAACTTGCTGCACAGTTTAAATGCTGTAAATGAATTGGTCGATGTTCGCGCTCCACAGGTGCATGAATTAAAAAATCATCGAAACGTACGCACTTTATTTGTCGAAAATCCTGCTTTGCCAATGGTTGATATTCAACTGACTTTTAATGCAGGTTCTGCCCGCGATGCAGAAATTGAAAAAGGTTTATTTGGCGTTGCCAATATGGCAGCGCAACTGATGGATGAAGGTACTAAAAGTTATAAGGCTGAAGAAATTGCCGCAGCCTTTGAAACCACAGGCGCACGTTTTAGTACCACGGCGTACCGCGATATGTTTGTGGTACGGCTAAGAACACTCTCTGATCCGCAGAAAATGCAAACTGCCGTCAAAATGATGTTGGAAATACTAAAAAACTCGACTTTTGAGCGCTCCAATATCCAGCGGATGCAAAGCAATACACAAATCGGACAAAAACAACTGCAAGAAAATCCAAGCCGTTTAATGAATATTCGCTTATATCGCGCAATTTACGGACAACATGCCTATGCAGAACCCATTACAGGCACCAATGGCAGTATCAAACGGATTCAACCAACGCACTTACAACAATTTAGAGATCAGTTTCTGGTCGCGCAAAATATGAATATTGCCATTACAGGCAAATTAACCTTAAAAGAAGCAGAAAAACTTGCCAACACTATAAGCACACATATTGTCCAAGGTACTGCAGCAACAGCTTTGCCACGGCCTACACCTGCAACACGGTTCAACATCCAGCATATTCCTTATCGCTCACAACAAGCGCATGTGAGTATTGCGCAACTTGCGACCACACGCGATGATCCTGATTATTTGGCTTTGGAAATTGCCAATAAAATGCTAGGTGGCAGCAGTTTCAATTCTATTTTGATGAAAGAATTACGAGTAAAACGTGGCTACACTTACGGTGTTAGCAGTTCGTTTCGGTTTACCCAAGCAGCGGGTTTATTTAGCTTAGACTATTCTACGCGCCAAGATCAGTTACTCGATAGTATTCAGGTCGCTCACCAAAGCTTAATTCAATTTGTGCAACAGCCCATCAATTTGGAGCAATTAAAAGAAACCAAAGCAGGTTTAATTCGTGCTTTTCCTAATCAATACAGCAGTAATGCCAGTATTAATGCCCAGCTTGGACACATCGGTTTTTATCGGCTTCCTGCAAATTATTTAAGTGATTATGCAGAACGCGTGGAGAAAATTACCGCAGAAGATGTACAACGTGCTGTTCGCAAACATTTACACCCAGATAGTTTAACTTTGGTGATTGTGAGCGAACATTTAGATAAAGCGGCATTGGAAAAAATGCTACAGGACAATTTACTTGCGGCCAATATCTTTAACACCGACACCGCGCAATATGAAAACGACGCCAATAGATAAAATTACTCTTGCACCAAGGCAGGAAGTTGTTGAGCCCGATCTTGCTCCATCTGATGTGCCTGCATCAATTTTAAATAATGCACATAACGAATTGGACGTTGATTGATTAAACGCACTGCCATGTCTTGGGTATTGGCATACATAGATTGTTGCGACAAACGCTCAACATTTTGAAATTGTTGCACCCCAACTGGGCGATAAAGCGCAACACTTGCTAAAGTTAAAATAATAAAAATGATACTCAGCACAACAATATTATAAATTTGCTCGAGTTTCAGTTGAGAAATAAATTGAATCGTTTTTTGAATTGCGTTGTGCATGACCTACCTCTAATCGCCTTAGTGTAGGATGCCCTTGTGAGTTGTACAAGTTAAACAGCTCAATTTTTACTGTATCGTCACGGTAAAAATTGAGCCTTTTTCTACAAATTCTACAAAGCATTCAGCTTTAGCCAATGGTGCCACGAATTACGGCAAAGTATAAAATCAATGCAATGACTGCAAGCACCAAGAAAATAGCAAATATACTGACACCGCCCTCTGCTTCGGCAGGATGCAGTTCGTCTTCATCTGCGATACGGAGTAATTCACCATCATAATTACGGTAAAATTCTATACGATCGCTTCGCTCTAAAGTCTTAGCAAAATCAGCCACACGTTTACGTTGCGCCAAGCAGTATTCACCTAAATGAACATCTCGACGGAAAATTGCCTCATCTAGTTTTTTACGGTGATGATGTGCCAACTCAATAATTTGTGAAGTCAATGGAGGTACATCAAAAGCACATCCGTCTACGGATCTTGTCATGTTATTCTCCTTTTTTATCATGCTTAGAGCTTTAGTTTAATCAAAATTAAACTTGTTAATGTTTAATCATGTAAACTTGAAATATGCTAATCAACCCCGATAATTATTTGACAATTCAATCAAATTGTAATATTAGTTTAACAATATAGTGTTAAATTGATATGAAGCCTAAAAGGTAGGCTCAAATAAGTAATCATAATTACAATAAGGAGTTTAATATGATTCAAACGATCTCTCACCATGACTTAGAGCATGTTTATGCAAATGCAGTGAACACGATTCATTCACAAATGAACTTCCAAGATGCGGTAAAACAACTCGAAGAAGCTGCACGCGCAGGACATGGTAAAGCAGCAATGTTCTTAGCAGAATTGTATTATCAAGGTTTCCGTGTAGAACGTGATTCTTTGAAAGCACAATACTGGCAAAACATGGCTACCATGCAAGCATAATAAAACGTCACTTAGGTGGCGTTTTTTTTGACCCTTTTTTAGAAACTTAAACTATAAATACATATTTATTTACGATTTTAAGCAAAGCTTAAACGGTATATTCATCAATTCTTTTTACAATATAGCCAAATTTTACAACCTTGCTTGATTATGAATCAGATTAACCAACTCCAACCTTTACCAAAGGATTTCCTGCTTAAAGTTACACTATTAAAATCAATGATGTACTGCGGTGTACTTTGGGGTTTATTCCATCAAGGTTGGGCAATGAGTTCAGATCACGATGATTATATTTTCCCTTTTTGGTTAAATGCGGTACAGGCGCATAAATATGCAGCAAAGCACTGGCCACAATACATTCCTCGTAAAATTTCCGCGCAGGATTTCGAGACTTCTTTATTACCAACGCTCACTCGTTTAAATGTCACTCCAACCTTATATGGTTCGTCAAGTCAAAAAATTAAACTGACCTCTTCACAAATGAAACATTTCTTTTTTAACGAATCTACGTTAAATATTGCTTAAATAGTAACGGAATAGCATTGATATAAAATTAACAATCGTGACGCTAAAGTATTTGCAATTTTAACATTTCACGTTACTTTAAAAGTCAAACAATAAACAACAATCAGGACACAGAATATGACCAAGGTAATTCACGTTTTACAAGATAAAGTACATCACGAAATTTACACAATTCGTCCAGAAGCAACGGTTTTAGAAGCTATTAGTTTAATGGCTGACAAAGGCATTGGTGCATTGGTGGTTACCAATCAAAATAATCATGTGGTTGGTATTCTGTCTGAGCGTGATTACACCCGTAAAGTTGTTTTAATGGAACGAACATCTAAAAGTACAACAGTCAGTGAAATTATGACTGCTAAAGTACTGACCGTGACCAAAAACACCAGTGTTAAAGAATGTTTGAACTTAATTACAGACCATCATTTACGACACTTGCCTGTACTTGAAGATGAACAATTGGTTGGTTTGGTGTCGATTGGTGACTTGGTGAAGGCGACTATGGATGATCAACAGAAATTGATCGAGCAATTACAACAATATATCGCAAGCTAAATGACTGTTTTATTCAACCTGCAAAATCTAATTGAAGTTAAATAAAAACCGCCTAAACTTACACGTTTAGGCGGTTTTATCATATTCAGTAAAATTAGTTCAAACCTAATTTTTCTGCTACATAGTCAGCATCTTTATCACCACGACCTGAAAGATTGACCACAATTTTCAAGTCTCTTGCCATTTTTGGTGCTTCACGCAAGGCCCAAGCCACCGCATGTGAGCTTTCCAAAGCAGGTACAATCCCCTCTACGTGTGACAAGGTCATAAAGGCATCTAAACACTCTTGGTCTGTTGCTGTTGAATATTCCACGCGACCAATATCTTTTAAAAAGCTATGTTGAGGCCCCACACCCGGATAATCCAAACCCGAAGCAATTGAATGGACTGGTAATGGCTCACCCTGCTCATCTTCAAGCACATAACACGCCATGCCGTGTAACTGACCAGGTTTAGCCAACGTTAAGGTTGCAGAGTGTTGATCTGTATCTAAACCATGTCCTGCAGGTTCTACACCCACAAGCTTAACTTCAGGATCATTTAAGAACGCAGTAAACGCACCCACTGCGTTTGAACCACCACCCACACATGCCACGATATAATCTGGATTTACCCCAAAACGTTGTTGGCTTTGCATTTTAATTTCATCGCCAATAATTGCTTGGAAATCACGTACCATTTTTGGAAATGGATGTGGGCCAACCACTGAACCAATTGCATAAATATAGTTTTTCGGGTCTTTTAAGTATTCTTCAAAAGCACTAAGCTGTCATTAAAAAGTAAACATGTATTCTTTTCCGAATTGGTTTGATACTCTCTCCACCCATTGCTCTATTTTATCAGCTGTCATGACTTGAAAATCTCGCCAATAATATTTCATCTGCTTCCATACCATCTCGATTCGATTTAACTCAGGGCTATAAGCTGGAATAAAATACAAATTCGTCGAAAAGTTACTTTTAAGTAGCTCTCTGTAATCAGCCATCTTTTTACTTCTATGAATCGAGGCTTTATCAACAATAAGAACCAATGGAAGGTTATAAGTCTGTTTTACTTGTTGAGCTATTCCAGTTAAATAGGCATAAAACCAAGTGCTTGTAACTGACTCTTGTAAACAACTTGTCACCAGTTTCCCCGTTGAAAGCAAACACCCCATGACATTAACTCGTTTTAATCTTATTGCATCAACCGCATGAACATCACCTATCTTTGTCCATGCATAGCGGTTATCAGGTGTAGATGAAAACCCTGTTTCATCAACATAACCTAATATAATTTCACCACGTGCCGCTTGCTCTCGTAATTTTTCAATCTGCTGTGTTGCTTGTTCAAATGCAATCGGATCTCTTTTTTTTCAAGCTATGACGGGTACGCTTGAAGACCATACCTGAATCACGTAAAAACTTACGAATGGTTTCAACAGACACGGACACTTCGTATTCTTCATGTAGTTTGACTCGGATTTGTTCTGCATTGAGTGGACTTGTATTGACCCAATCTAGGATTTTCTCCTGATAGTCTGAGATCAATGTATTGGGCCGACCTGAGCGATGACCTTCTTTAATCGATTCAAACTCATACAATTCCCAACGTCGGCGTTGTAGCCTTATGGTTTCTGGGATACGTTCTTGTAGAGTGGCAACTTCCGCAACACTTTTACCTTCAGAAAGCCAGAGAATAGTTTGGGCACGTTGTCTTTCACGCCAATGTTTTGCATGCTTGGCCAGAAAAATGAGTCGTTCTCGCTGTTCTAAACTAAGTGGTACAGAAACAATTCGAGGCATGTGTGAACATCTGTTAACTAAAAAAACTTTTTCGCATGATTAGTTATTTTTGTCAACTTATCTACGGCATCCTTTAAAGTCGCTGTGCCACGTGTGACTGAAATCAGGTTGGCACCTAAAATTTTCATTTTCACGACATTTGGATGTTCTTTTTCAATATCAACCTGTCCCATGTGAATTTCACACGGAATGCTCACAAGCGCACATGCCGTTGCCAACGCGACACCATGCTGTCCCGCACCTGTTTCCGCAATCACTTTGGTTTTACCCATATATTTGGCGAGCAATGCTTCACCTAAACAGTGATTGATTTTATGTGCACCCGTATGATTTAAATCTTCACGCTTCAAATAAATTTGTGCACCACCCAACTGCTCAGATAAACTTTTTGCATGAAACAAAGGACTCGGACGTCCTACATAATTGGCAAATAAATCCTTTAATTCATTTTGAAATTCTGCTGTATGACGAATTTCTTCATAAGCAAGGTTAATTTCATCCATGGCTGCTTTTAAATGCGGTGGAATAAACTGCCCGCCATATTGTCCGAAAAAACCTTCTTCATTCGGTAATGCGATGCCATTGATTTGATGTTCCATCTCGATCCCCTCAAATTGAAATTCACGTTGCTTATCGTATTAGTATTTCATCAATATGCACGCAAAATTTTGACTGATATAGATAATAGTTAATGAAAAAAAATGGCGCTTATCGCGCCAAATATTTCGTCATATCTTCAATGCCTTTTAAAGTCATTGGGTACATATGATTTTCAAAAATTTGTCGAATTAATCCAATGGTATGTGTGTAATGCCAATAGCCTTCCTGTTCAGGATTCAGCCATGCGGTTTTTTCAAAATGCTGACGCAGACGTTGTAGCCAAACTTGCCCTGCTTCATCATTCATATATTCCACCGAACCACCAATCGAATTTAGCTCATAAGGTGCCATACTGGCATCACCCACCACAATTACTCGATAGTCGCGTCCATAGGTATTAAATAAATCCCACGTATTCATGCGAGTACTGCTACGGCGTAAATTGTCTTTCCAAACATAGTCGTATAAACAGTTGTGGAAATAAAAATATTCGAGGGTTTTAAACTCAGTTTTGGCCGCACTAAACAGTTTTTCACATTGGGCGATGTGCGCATCCATCGAGCCACCCACGTCAAACAACATCAACACTTTGACGCGATTACGACGTTCTGGCACCAATTGCACATCTAAAATACCCTGTTTGGCAGTTTCGCGGATAGTGCCATCAATATCTAGTTCTTCGGCTGCGCCTTGACGGGCAAATTTACGCAAACGACGCAGTGCCAATTGCATTTGTCGCGTACCTAAAATCTGTTCATCGTCTAAATTCCGATACTGACGCTGCTCCCAGACTTTCACAGCAGAACGCTTACGTCCGGGCCCACCAATGCGGACACCTTCGGGATGATCCCCAAAAGCACCAAACGGTGATGTGCCACCCGTACCAATCATACGGTTGCCGCCCTGATGTTTTTTATGCTGTTCGCGTAAACGTTCTTCCAGCATTTTCATCAATTCTTCTAATGAACCTGCTTTTTTGAGCTCTTCGCGTTGTTCTGGCGTGAGATTTTTTTCTAGCAGTTCTAAGTTAAACCAATCTTTGGGCAATTGATGGACTTGCTGGAGTAAATCATCTAAATCGAAAGTAGAAATGCCATCAAAATAGTCTTTCATGGCACGGTCAAACTTGTCAAAAAAACGCTCATCTTTAACCATGACAGTTTTAACAAGTTGATAGAATTCATCTTGGTCTGCAAAAACCAAACCCGATGCCACTGCCTGATTTAAGTCGATCAATTCACGTGTGGTGACAGGTACACCGTAGCGTCGCAAGGTATAAAACAAGCGCACAAACATGGCGTTGTCCTCCCTTAACGGCGCGACATAAAGGCTAAACGCTCAAGCAATTGCACATCTTGTTCATTTTTGATTAATGCGCCGTATAAAGGCGGAATGGCTTTGCTTTTATCACTATGACGCAAAATATCTTCAGGCATGTCATCTGCCATCAATAGGCTTAACCAATCAATGAGTTCAGACGTAGATGGTGGTTTTTTTAAGCCGGGAACTTGGCGTAATTTAAAGAAAACTTGTAAAGCTTCTGAAACCAAGCTGCTTGAAATATTAGGGAAATGCACATCGATAATATCGCGCATGGTCGCTTCATCTGGGAAATCAATATAATGGAAGAAACAGCGACGTAAAAAAGCGTCTGGCAGTTCTTTTTCATTATTAGAAGTGATGATCACGATTGGACGTTGTGTTGCGGTAATGGTTTCGCCTGTTTCATAAACATAAAACGACATTTTATCAAGTTCATGCAGCAGGTCATTTGGGAATTCAATATCTGCCTTGTCAATCTCATCAATCAACAACACACAGCGCTCTGAGCTAGTAAATGCTTCCCACAATTTTCCAGGTTTAATATAGTTTTTAACGTCATACACACGGTCATCGCCCAGTTGGCTGTCACGCAAACGCGACACTGCATCATATTCATATAAACCTTGCTGCGCTTTGGTGGTCGATTTAATGTGCCATGTAATCAACTTTAAACCCAAACTTTTAGCAACTTGCTCAGCCAATAAGGTTTTACCTGTACCTGGCTCACCTTTCACCAAAAGTGGTTTTTGCAAAGCACGTGCGGCTTTCACCGCAAGTTTTAAACTATCAGTCGCAATGTACTGATCTGTACCTGAAAATTGTTGCGTATCAACAGACATGATTTTACCTTAATTGTTTTAGTTACAGTGGTGAGGTGTTTTTGTTGGCTGTATAAGTCGTTTGTTTAAGACGGTATCTTGACCAGAAATAGCCGACCAACAAGCCAAGACCGATCACAAATAAAATGGCAGATAAATTAGACCAAACCAATGGCATTTCTTTGGTTAAAACACCAAAAAGAAGTCCAAAGATGGCTGGGGCAAGTGCTGCATTGCTACCTTCAGATACTGTGGGGGTAAGTAAAATTGCAAACAGCACAATCCAAGTGATACCACCTAATGGGTTTGGCAAGCGTTTGGCAATTTCATACCAACACCACAAAATAATGGCACTTCCCAATAAGTAAATAGAAACAGCAATTGCAGTTTCAGGAATTGAATCCAATCCAGTCATCACGCTATTCATTTCTCAACTCCTGAACAAAGGTTATGCACCGCGTAAGCCTTCTGGTTCCACAGCGTTTGGATTAATTAAACCTTCTGGCGGTACTTGAATAAAGAAACCACGTGTTTGAATAGAATCTATAACGTGCAAAACATTCACACGTGCCAACTTGCGGCTTTCAGATAATTCCAAATCCATTACAAATGTCGCACGACCAAATGCAACTCGCATTGGCTCAGGTAATACTTCAAGTGGGTCAAACGCTTCTGCTTGATCTTCAGTTTGCTCAGGACGGGCGATGTATAAATACATCTCATCTTTTTTGCTCGACTTATAAATTGAACAGTGCATAAACAACAAAACTCTAAAAACTCAGGCAAAGGATACAACAAAAAAAACCGAGATACATTAACCATTATTAACGCATTGGTCTATGTTTATTCTCAAACAAAGAATGACGTGAAAATTCATCCATTTTGATGTGAAAAACTGCTGTATTTAAACGAAGATCAGTCTAGGTTATTCAGCAACTCTCATCTGACCTGACAAATAAGACCGATCGGCATGCAACACGTCAATTAATGGCTTAGTCAGCAATTCATAACGCCAACCCAACAAGTAATTTGGCAAGTCTTGTTCATCGTTATGAAATACCACATGCTGATACAAAGCATTCAGCCACTTTTTACGCAACAACACTTCTTTGGGAATTTGAGTTTCCTGAACCGCAGACTGAATCACCCGCTCCATATTGTCACTGACATCTTTAGAGGAATGGCGGATTGGCCGTGCCAAACGCAGCGGCCATTGAGATTGATCAGGCAGGTATTTGATTAAATCCAAAATGGTTTTGCCATGCTCACGCACAATATGCGGGCGTAAATCTTTAATGTTGCTGAGCTGGAACTTATTTTTAGGATTTTTTTCGACTAAATCCAACATGGTAGAATTGCGTAAAATAAAACTGCGTGGTTGGTTTAAGGCTTTCACCATTTGCTCACGCCAAACAGCTAACTGTTGTAATTGCATGAGTTGACGGCGTGAATGACGATAATTGCCCACATCCTGATATAACAACTCTAACGGTGTTTCTTCACCAATTTCCTGAGTTAAATTGCGGCAATCTTCATGTGCAAAATCCAGTAAATAATGTTGTTTTAAGTCTGTTTGTACCTTATCTGCCAATTGCATTAAATACAGCACGTCATTGGCAGCATAATTTAACTGCTCATCGGACAAAGGACGTGCAAGCCAGTCTGAGCGGGTTTGCCCTTTATCAATATCGACATTGAGCATGGTTTTTAAAGCATTTTGATAACTAACTTGTAAACCATGTCCTAAAAATGACATCCCTACTTGGGTATCAAACACGTTATTTAAGTTTTTTTTCTGCGAATAATGATAAATTAAATCAATATCTTCGCCGCAGGCATGAAAAATATTTTGCTGCGCTTGAAACAGTTTTTCCCAAAATGCACTTAAATTTAAAGAAGTGCCATCTAACAAATAGACCTGATCATTAACATTAATTTGGAATACACCTAATTTTGGCCATAAAGTATCAACCTTAATAAACTCGGTGTCTAAACCGTAAATGCTGTTTTGGCTCATTAATGCCAAGACATTTTCAAAGTCTTTTTGTTGATGAATAAATTGGAACATAGTGAGCAGGTAAAACAGGATTCGCTAGGGCTTCATTTTAAACATTAAATAGTAATTAGCTATAAAAATATGTCCAGTATTTTGATTGCTTATCTTATTTGTGATGTCGATAACATGAAAAATTAAATTTTTTATCGTTTTTTATCTTAATTTGATTTTTATTGCCTTTGAATGCAGGTCATACTTTCTATGAATGATTGATTAGATGGCCATCAACATAATACTCACATAAATCATAGGAAATAAGCACCTAAATGCTTATTTCATTCGCATCCGATTAAGCACCGCCTGACTTAAAGTATGACTATCGACATATTCAAGTTCGCCCCCTTGAGGCACACCTTGTGCAATACGAGTCATTTGTACAGGCAAATGTTTGGTCGCTTCGACCAAATAATGTGCTGTCGCCTGACCTTCTACAGTGGCATTGGTCGCCAAAATGACTTCAGTAATGTTGCCATTGCTTAAACGCTGAACCAAATATGGAATACCAATTTCATCAGGCCCAATGCCATCTAAAGGTGATAAGTGCCCACCTAAAACATGGTATTTACCACGGAAACTTCCACTTTGCTCAATTGCCATGACATCGGCTGGAGATTCCACCACGCAAAGTAAGTGTGCATCACGGTCATGTGAGGCGCAAATATTACAGACTTCATCTTCCGTTAATGAGTGACAAATTGAACATTCATGAATATAACTTGTGGCTTCGTTCAAAGCATGAGCCAAACCGACTGCACCTTCTCTATTCTTCATAATCAGGTGCAATGCCATGCGTTGAGCCGATTTTGGCCCAACACTTGGCAAAATGCGTAGCGCTTGTACCAGTTGATCAAAACGATCACTAAACATACGCCGTTCCTTAGAATAAACCTGCCAAGCCCGGTGGCAAGCCCATACCTGAATTCGCAGACTTCATTTTTTCTTCAGAAATCTCTTCGGCTTGACGAGCGGCATCATTCATTGCAGCGGCAATCAAATCTTCAATCATGTCTGCATCGTCTTGCAATAATTCAGGATTAATTTCAATGCGTTTTACCACATTACGGCAAGTCATGGTCACTTTCACTAAACCACCACCCGCTTCTGCATGCACTTCAGTTTGCGCAAGTTCTTCTTTGGCTTTTTTAATGTTGTTTTCCACTTCTTTTTGCATACGCTGCGCTTGCTGCATCAACATATTAATGTTCATAAAAAATCTCCGAACAATTGATCTATTTAGTTTTAAATGAGGTCTAAACCGCGCTCGATGTCGCGAATAATATCATCAATATCTTCCAAGCCAACAGAAATACGAATTAAACCTTCACTGATGCCTGCTGCTTGTTTAGCTTCTGCGGTCATTCTGCCATGAGATGTTGTTGCAGGATGGGTAATGGTTGACTTTACATCCCCTAAGTTACTGGTGATAGACAGGAAGCGCGTGTTGTCAATCACGGTCCACGCGCCTTGACGCTCACCTTTCACCACAAACGATACAACACCACCAAAGCCAGACTGTTGCTTTTTCGCTAACTCGTGCCCTGTGTGATGCGGCAAGCCTGCATAATACACTTTTTCAACTTTTGGATGTGCATCTAGCCACTCGGCAAGTTTTTGTGCACTGGCGCAATGTGCTTTCATCCGCAGGCTTAAAGTTTCTAAGCCTTTTAAGAAAATCCATGCGTTAAATGGACTTAATGAGTTACCCAAAGTACGAATCACACCGTTGATTTCTTCAACCAATTTGTTTTTACCTACCACAGCGCCGCCTAAAGCACGTCCCTGCCCATCAATATATTTGGTCGATGAGTAGATAATCAGGTCTGCACCAAATTTAATCGGTTGTTGTAAAACTGGAGTGCAGAAAGTGTTATCGACTGCAAATAATGCATTATTTGCATGGGCAATATCGGCAATAGCTTGTAAATCGCCCACTTGTGCCAATGGATTCGATGGCGTTTCAATAAATAAAAGACGTGTGTTAGGACGAATGGCTTGTTTCCAGCTTTCTAAATCTTCCAAATCAACAAAAGTGACATCGACACCAAACTTCATCACATATTTTTCAAACAGTGAAATGATCGAGCCAAATACAGCGCGTGAACAGACCACATGATCACCCGCTTTAAGATAAGCCAAAGTAATGGCATGAACAGCCGCCATACCCGAACTGGTCGCAACTGCACGTTCCGCACCGTCTAATACTGCTAAGCGTTTTTCAAAAGCCTGTACGGTTGGGTTGGTATAACGTGAGTAGGTGTTGCCTTCAATTTCACCAGAGAATTTTGCAGCTGCATCGGCAGCATTTTCACAAACAAATGATGAAGTCAGAAAAATCGGCTCACTGTGTTCGCCTTCAATTGTACGGTTGTGTCCGGTACGAATTGCCAAAGTATCTAGTTGATATTCAATGTCGTCGTGTTGACTCATCTTTACTGCTCAGCCCTAAACTTAGTCCTAAGACCTGTTTGTTGAATAATTGCCAACATTTTGAGCGTCAAGCGCATTTAAGGTCAAGGTAAAATGTATAAATATCGTTTAGACTTCATTCAAATCGGCGCCGTGTGTGATGGAATACTTTATGAATCAGCTACAACGTAAATTTAATCCATACATAAAAAAGCTAAAAAACCTGAGTATTCGTCTGTTTAAAAGTCGTGATTTAGTGCTTTCACAAACCTCGCCATACGACATCGTGGCACGTTATAAATATGCGCAGATTCGCTATTACGCTTCGCCAGATAAGCAATATAAAGAGCCACTAGTTTTTATTGCGCCCTTAGCTATTACCATGTCAATTTATGATTTATACCCTTATCGCTCATTAGTGAAACATTTTCAGCATAGCGGTTTTGATGTGTATTTGGTTGATTGGGGACAATTAACCTATCAACATTGTGATTTAAATTTTTTGGCTTTTATTCAAGATGCAATCCCCAATTGTATTCGACTCATTTTACAACACGCCAAAGTCAAACAAATTTCACTGCATGGTTGGAGTATGGCGGGTGTTTTTGCCATGCTTTATACCGCAGACCAACAATCCGCACATATTAAAAACTTGATGGTTTTGGGTAGTCCTGTAGATAGTTATGCTTCTGGGCGGATTGGTAAACTCTTTCAATCGACCAATAAGCTGATTTCTAAATACCCTAAATTACAACATGCCTTTTATTCAGGAAAAATTCCCAAGCATTTTATTCATACACCAGGTTTAATCAATGCGATTGGTTTTAAGATTTTGGACCCTAGAGCATGGCTTGAAAGCAATAAACAGATGCTCTCGAATCTGCACGACTTACAAACCTTGCATGAAAATGCCACTTTAGCCAATTTTTTAAATAATATGATTGATTATCCTGGTGGGATTAATCAAGACATGATGTTAAATGTGTGGCTGCAAAATCCGCTCAAACAAGGCGCTATTCAACTGAATCAACATACCATTAAGCTTGAAAATATTAATTGTTCACTTTTGGTTGGTGCAGGTGATAGCGATCAAATTGTCACAGCCGAAGCTGCTCAACCTTTATGTGAATTGACAAGTAGTAGCGATGTCACGTTTACTCTCATTCCAGGTGGACATTTGGGTTTAATGTCCAGTCAAAAAAGTGCTAATGAATTCTGGCCTAAACTGACCACATGGTTAGAACAACGATCCAGCAAAATCGCATAAAGAGAGCACGAACATGATTCAATCTGTTGCATTTATTGGCTTAGGCGCAATGGGCTACCGCATGGCAGCACATTTACCCAAACATTTTGACACGGTCTATGTTTGGAATCGTAACTTTGCCAAAGCCGAGCAACATGCTGCAGAATATGGCACTCAAGCGGTTGAATTGGCCCAAGCGGTACAGGCTGATATTATTTTTTCTTGCTTGCCTACCAGTACCGAAGTTGAAAACCTGATTGCACAAGTCCAACTTAAAGCAGGTTCAGTTTGGGTCGATTGCACCAGTGGCGTACCTGAAAGCGCCAAAAAACTAGTACAACAGCTTGAAGCCCAAAACGTCGATTTCTTAGATGCACCTGTAAGTGGCCAAACCATTGGTGCAGAAAATGCCACCTTAACGGTCATGATTGGTGGTAAAGCAGCAGCCTTTGAAAAAGCGCTCCCTGCAATTCAGGCTTTTGGTAAAGTGATTCAGCACGTTGGCGAGCCAGGTGCAGGTTTTGCAGTTAAAGCAGTGAATAATATGCTAATGGCTGTCAGCCTATGTGCTGCTGCTGAAGGTTTTACTACCCTAAAAGCACATGGTGTAAATTTAAATCAGGCTCTGCAATGCATTAATGCCTCAAGTGGCAAAAGTGCCGTAACAGAAATGATTTTACCGCAGCGAGTATTAAATCGCGCTTTCCCAAATACCTTTGCCCTGCCTTTACTTGCCAAAGATACTGGGATTGCACTGGATTTAGTCCGTGAGGCAGCCTTACCTGCACCAGTACTGGCATTAACTCAAAGTCTGATTCAAGCCGCAAATTTAACTGCCGAAAAAGACAGTGATTTTTCCACTGCCGTGAAAATGTATGAATTATGGAGTAATATTACCTTAGAGTAAGAACTCGCCATTGAATACGCAGCCATAAACCCAATAATGTATATAAGTGCTTCGTCACCCTACAAACCACAGAGGAAACTCTTATGAAAAAGTTTAGCATTGCCGTATTTGCAAGCCTTGCAACTTTTATCGGGGCAAATTCAACTGCTTTTGCTTCTGAGCAAGAATGTCAAAAATTAAAAAATGATCACGATGTTATTTATGCATCTAAAGGTTTCTGCTTTAAAGACCCTGAAGCTAAAGCACGTTTTGGTAATGACAATTGCTATACAACTAAGCCGAAGTTCTCTGAAAAAGAACAACAACGCCTTGATGCAATTAAAGCACGTCAAAAAGAATTGAACTGTAAATAACAGTTTTGAAAATAAGCTGAATTGAAGGAATTATTATGGCTTACGATGATCAAAATATTTTTGCAAGAATTTTACGTGGTGAGCTTCCTGCAATAAAAGTGTATGAAGATGAGCACGTGCTTGCGTTTATGGACATCATGCCTCAAGCCGATGGTCACACCTTGGTTATTCCTAAAACACCTGCAGTCACATTATTGGACCTACCTGCCGAAGCTGCAGCATATACCATCCAGATTGTGCAAAAAATTGCTAAAGCCATTGAAAAAGGCTTAGGTGTGGATGGTATTGTGCTCATGCAGCTGTCTGGTACAAGTGCTGGACAAACTGTACCGCATGTTCATTTCCATTTAATTCCAACTTCAGTTCACGAACTTGGAAAGCATGCTGCACAAATGGGCGATCAGGAAAAAATCCTAGCACAGGCCGAAAAAATAAAAGCAGCGCTTTAAAATATTTCCAAAACTGTAGTAAAAATGAATGGAGCACTCGCTCCATTTTTTTCGGATCATGTTTAATTTCCCGATTAACCACAGCATTGATGACAATAATATGTCACTCCCCTTGCAATTAAGTTATTCATTTCATAAATTTTTTCTAAATTTAAAAAACCTGTTCACTTAAAATTTGCGATTAAAGGTAAGTTTTTGATCTAATTTGTTCTTTTTTAATAATTTTGAAATATTTCCTTAATATTACTGTCGCATTTGTAAGGAATACTTAGCACCAATAGAGAGCAGCGGTAGATCAACCCTACTTCTGAACAATGTTTAGGACTAAAAAACAATAGTCTGTATTGGAGCTACACATGAAAAAAACGCTTTGCGCATTAGCAGTTGGGGCAACCTTATTTACACCAGCACTAGCTATGGCTGCTGATGTTAAAGTTTATGGTCGTGCACACGTATCTTTAGACTATCTTGATGATGGAAAAGACTACAACGAAGTTGGTCTTTCTTCTAACTCATCACGTTTAGGCTTCAAAGCTGAACAAAAATTAGAAAATGGCATGACTGTTTTTGGTCAAATTGAACAAGAAATTAACTTTGCTAGCGGTTCTGCAAATGATGATTTAGAGTTTGCTACTCGTGATACTTTTGTAGGTTTAAAAGGTGACTTCGGTCAAGCGCGTGTAGGTCGTTTTGACAGCCCATTTAAAGCTGCACGTGGTCCAGTCAACTTCTTTGGTGACCAAGTTGGTGATATCCGTAACGTAACTCGTGCTGGTAACTTACGTTTTGATGAGCGTAATGCTAACTCAATTGAATATAAATCACCTAAATTTGGTGGCGGTTTTAATGTTCTAGCTGCACTTTCTTTACATGAAGGTAATAGTGCTGGTTTCACATCTACAACCTCACAAAAAACTACAGTCATTGATACTGTAGACGGTCCAGTTACAGTTGTTGTTCCAGGCACTACAACAACAAATACTAAAGCTGATCGTAATGATAAAGCTTACGACTTAGCTTTAACTTATAAAGAAGGTAACGTAGACTTTGCAGCAGCTTATGAGCACTATGAAGAAGAAGCAAGCCGCGGTGAACGTGATGGCTTCCGTGTTGCAGCTGCTTATAAAATCACACCTGAATTTAACTTAGGTGCTTTATACCAGTATTTAACACATGACAATGATACTGCAAACCCAGATGTGCAAGTATTTGGTGTAGCGGCTGACTATAAAGTTGCACCGAAAACTTATGTACGTGGTCAAGTCTTCCACCGTGACGTAGATGCTGATGATGCAAACGCAACATTAGTAGCAGTAGGTGTTGAGCACCGTTTAGACAAGGCAGTGCGCGTATATGCTAATCTTGCAACAATGCTTAATGACACTAAATCTAACCTAACACCATGGTCACAAGGTCGCTCTAACAGCGTTGCTGGTGTGGCTGACGAAGATGCCTTAGGTCTTTCTTTAGGTTTCCGTTACGACTTCTAAGTCTAAACCACACTTAAAACATAAAAACACGCTTCGGCGTGTTTTTTTAATGCATGCCTAAAAAACCAAATAAAACAAAGCCAGCAAATGTGCTGGCTTTGTTTATTCGAGTCAGTTTTACCAAGCTGAATTTTTCAATATTAACGTTTTAAAAACCCAGACACTAAATTCATCACTTGCTGAATATCGTCATTGGCTTCTTGCTTACTCGTTTGCTCACCTTGTGGTGTCAATGAATCAATAATTTGTGGCAATACTGCAGAAATCGCATTATAAATATCTTGCTTTGGCGCCTGAGTTTGCTGTGCAACCTGCTCTACATCGGCATCATCAAATAAACTTTGAACTTGTTCAGCACCTACATGCGCATTTTCACCTGGGCCTGTAGACACCCAATCCTCCACCTGACTGGTTAAGCCTTGTCCTTTTAGTTTATCTAAAGCGCCTTGCAACCCACCCTGTTTTTGAATCCATGCCAATACTAAAGGCAAGACTGCAATCAATAAACTTTGTGCACCTGAAGCACCTGCAGCAGAACGCTGTTGTTGCCCACCCAACTGACCTAATACAGAACCCAAAATACCACCCAAGCCCCCTTGTGCAGATTGTTGGTTATTAGCACCAAGTTGCCCCAAAACCGAGCCTAAAATACCGCCCAATCCACCTTGAGATTGATTAGATTGCTGATTCGCGCCCAATGCCTGCTTTGCTAAAATTTCAACAATATTGCTTAAATTGGTCATTTTATGTTCCTCAATATGCCCTTATGACAGCATACGAAGTTTTGACTGAATTTCGCGCTTGAAATTGTTAAATTTTGCAATATCCTAAATTTATGTTAAGCATTTAACATTATTAAGTTTTTGTTAGTTTAATCCAGCACTTACCAACGGAATTTATCCCAATTTTCAGGGTTGGCCCAAAACTTAGAGTTAAACCAATCAGGCACGTGCTTATAAGTCAAAATATTAAATTGCCATAAGCATAAATGATGTTCCTCAAAGCGATGTTCAATCAATTGCGTAAAACCAAGCGCTCTAAGCAATTGCTCATCTTGACGCGTAGCAACCACCACAATACGCTTTGCAAATAAGTCACGTAGCTTCACCAAAATTTGCGAGGTGTGTTGCGGCGTCTGCAAAGCAAAATCTGAAGCATCCAAAAATATAACTGCCAAATCAAAACGTTGGGTAAAAGGCAGATTTAAAAATGCCAATGCGCTAAAATACTGCCATTGGATAGTTGGCTGCTCATCAGCCGCTTGATTGTTATGCTTCGGGCTTGCTTCAATATTTTGCCCTATACACAATGCAGTCGAAATTGGCTGTTGTTGAGACAAATCATCAATCAATGCTTGAATTAAACGCATTTCAGCCATCACTGCATTCCTTCATTTTTGAGAGAGTATTCTTATGGAACTACAAGGCATTTGCCATAAAATGCACGCAGGTCTTAAGGACCATAGTGTAACTGATGAACAGGTACACAAGGCAAATGTTGAATATAAATTTATTCTAGACCGTTCAGAAATTGATCTGCCTTTTCAGCTTGGGCAAGAACTTGAACTGGAATGGACTAGCAAGATTTATTGTGTTTCTTGTGGCGTAAAAACCCCAAAATCCTATTCGCAAGGACATTGCTTTAAGTGTTTTAAAACCAAAGCATCTTGTGATATGTGCATTATGAAGCCTGAAACTTGTCACTATCATTTAGGTACCTGTCGTGAAGATAGTTTTGCTCAAGAAGTTTGCTTTCAACCGCACATCGTATATTTAGCCAATTCAAGTGCCTTAAAAGTGGGAATCACCCGTTTAGGTCAAATGCCAACACGTTGGTTAGATCAGGGTGCAACTCAAGCCTTGCCAATTATGAAAGTTGGCTCACGCCGTTTATCAGGGCAATTAGAAGTCATGTTTGGCACACAGGTCGCAGATAAAACCGACTGGCGCAAATTACTCAAAGGCCAAGCAGAGCCGCTAAATTTAATTGAAGTGAGAGAACAACTGATTGAAGAATTTGCACCTAAAATTCAGACCATTCGTGATGAGTTTAGTCTGAATCTTGAATTCGACGAAACGGTAGAACTTTTAGATCAGGAACTTCCGCGTGAATTTGTGTACCCTGTAAAGCAGTATCCTGAGAAAATTAAATCACATAACTTAGATAAAACCCCAATCATTCGCGGCAAACTGCAAGGAATTAAAGGGCAATATTTAATCTTGGATACAGGTGTCATCAACATTCGTAAATACACAGGTTATGAGCTAAAAATTCGCTCTGAATAAGTCTTTCAGATGCTTGGCCTAATCTTTATTAGATGCACAAAAAAACCAGCAAATTTGCTGGTTTTTTTGTAGATGTTCAGTACTTATTTGATTTTCGCTTTCGATTTCAAATATTGCGTATAGTCATCTAGCTCTTGCTGAGCACGCAATTGTTGATATAACTTTGCTAACTCTTTTAGTTGCTCAGCAGTTAATGCATTTGATGTGGTATCGTTTACATTTGAAACAGCCACCACCACCAATTCATTTGGTAAAGATGCTGTAGTCACTGACCACATGCCTTGCTTAGGTGCAAGTACACTAAAAGCAGCACGTTCAATTTCGCGCTTTAACAAACCATCTGCACGGGTGAATGTGCCTGCATTTTCAAAACGGATTTGGTTTTTGGCCAAAACGGTCGCTGCAGGCTGAGTTTTAAAGGCATCCAATGTGGCTTGAATATCTTTTTTGGCTGCATCAAAGGCTTTTTTCTCAATCAATTTAGCTTTTACGCGTGGTGTTGCCTCTTCCAAAGTTTGCACACCTGCAGCATGGTAATTACGCACTTTAACCCATACCACATCACCATTCGCTAAAGTAATATTGCTAGATGCGTTACGGTCGCCATTTTTCACATCATCATTAAACAATTTAACTTTGACAGTTGGCTGACTTAAAACAGGATGCTGTGACGCTAAAGTTAAACCAGTGATAGATTCGACTTTGGCTGTTTTCACTTCTTCCGCTACCACATCTAAAGCATCACTACTCACCACCAATTCATTTAAGCTGTTGATGGTATCGGTATACGCATTTTCAGTTTTGGTTTTTTGCAATTCCGCCGTTAAACGTGCTTTTTGAGTTTCAAACGCAGGCACCTGAACCGTAGCACCTTCTGTTTGAATTACGTGATAACCATATTGAGTTTTGATAGGCTGTGATACTTCTCCTGATTTTAAGCTACCCACGGCTTTATCAAAAGCATCACCAAATACACCTATTTCATAACCTGCAACCACACCACCTTTGGCTTTAGACTCAGGATCGTCCGAATACTTTTGCGCAGCTGCAGCAAATCTTGTACCTTGCTTAATTTCAGCAACCGCTTGCTCTGCAAGTTTTTTTGCTGCGGCATCATCACGTGCATCCGTGGTGATTAAAATATGTTTCACTGTAGGTACAGCAGCACCTTTTTGAGTTTCGACAAACTTTTGATACGCCTGTTGTAACTCTGCTTCAGTGACAGTCGCATTTGCAGGTGCAATATTCGCTGGAGTCACCACAATAAAATCGACATCAACACTGGCTACCTGTTTAAAGTCATTCGCATGCTGTTCGTAATAGGCTGCAATTTCTTGCGCATTAGTGATGATGTTTTTCTTGTAGCCATCTAACTTGATGCTAGATAAATGCAAAGTACGTTGCTGGGTTTGTAAGTTGGCAATTTGCTGAATATCAGATGGGCTAACTAAAGCATAATCGGTAAAGCTAGCACTGAGCATTTTTAACGCATGGTCTTGACGTAAACTTGCCACAAGCGCCTGATTGGTCATGCCTACAGATTGCAGATAGTTGGCATACAAGCTTTCAGAAAACTTGCCATCTTGTTGGAAATTCGGTTGTTGTGCAATCATTTGTTCAATTTGTGCATCGCTCAAAGAAATCCCTAATTTCTCTGCTTGTTGTAATAACAAGGTACGTGCAACCAAAGTATCTTTAGCTTTGTTTTGAATATAATTTAGATTCAATAGTGTTTCATCACCATTGGTATAAGCCAAATATTGTTCTTTCAACGAATTGGTCAAATTATCTAGTTCTTGTTTTGAAATTTGCTGACCATTGACCGTTTGTACAGTGTCTTCAGACTGACCTCCACTAAAATATCCTTCAATACCTACAAGTGCTAAAGGGGTCAAGAATAAAACGAGCAAAACTTTGCCCAACCAACCCTTAATAACTTTACGAAAAGATTCCATAAGTATTCCAATATTTTATTTGTGCGAGATTTTAACTGAAAACCCTCAACGAATGAATGCGTTGAAGCTCTTAATTGACATTATTATTAAAAAACGCGCCAATTGGCGCGCTTTATTGGCATTTTAAAAGATTATGCTACTGAATCTTTTAAACCTTTACCCGCTTTAAAGCTTGGTACTTTGCTTGCTTTAATTTCAAGTGTAGCACCTGTTTGTGGGTTACGACCTGTGCGAGCAGCACGCTCTTTCACATTAAATGTACCAAAACCAACGAGGGTTACAGTATCACCCGCTTTAAGCGCTTCAGTAATAGAAGCAATTGTTGCGTCTAAGGCCTTACCTGCATCAGTCTTAGACAACCCCCCTTTCTCTGCAATTGCATCGATTAATTCTGATTTATTCATGAAGATTACGTCCTCTTAATATCGTTTATTTAAGGTCCAGAGATTTAATTTAAATTACCGTAACGCCTTTATAGCAATGCTTTGAGGGTAAAAGCAATACTCCCTGTACGCTTTTATGCAAAATAAATGGTAAAAAACGATGGAGCATAAGATACTATTGACAATTAGTCTAAAACCCGCCTCTCATCCACATCTGCATGTTTCTAAATCTAGGCTAGACACGTTTACTTTTTGCAACATCTTCTTTTAATTGTTTATTTTCTTCAATCAAGGCATCAACTTTGGCATGTAATTGTAATACTAAATGCTCTAAATGTTGAAGATCTTTTGCTGTTACTAAGCCAATTCTATTTAAAGAATGATTTACACTATGGTCAATAAGACGCTCGACCTTATCTTTGGTGTCTATCACCGATTCCTTGGCTTTTTCTGACACCTTTTCAACAGTTTGATCGGCTATTTCTGTAGTTTTGGATTCTAATTCCTCACCCACTTTGACCAGAGAGTCAAACAACTTATTGCCTTCTTCTTCTGCGCGTGAAAATGCACCTAAACCTGCCAGCCAAATTTGCTTGGTATATTTACGAAAATCGAGTGATGATTTACGTCCTGAGCGTAATTTATCTTTATTTTTCAATGTAGTTTCCGGTTCAACCAAATGCTCTTCCACGCTATCTGTCGTTTTTTCCATGAACCTCTCTCCTGCTTATTTTATGCGCACATAAATGAAATAAACCTACAAAATGCCTTCATAATAGCAAATTAAATACTTGATCGTTTTGCTAAACTGTTCTACAAAGCAAGATTATTCGCTGTGCTTCTTAAAAGATGTATTCACTACGAAGTGCAAACCAAGGAATTCAACTTTAAATTTAGGGACTTGATTTTATGAGTGATTCGCAACAAAGACAAAATAATCCACATTTGTTGCTGACCATGCTCATGATTGTGCTGGAAACAATTTTTAGCTTTATTCTAAAACATGATCGTGTGGTCGCTTTGCAGGCTAAAAAGTTTATCGACCAGAAAATCATTATTAAAATTAATAGCTATATTCCTTATTTCGACATTTACGTCGAATTCAATCCAAACGGCATCTTATTTGACAGCAAAGCACCTGAACAAGCTGTCGATTTGGATGTGCGCACCACACTCATGGATTTATTCAAAATCTTTATTTTAGGTAATCGTCGCAGTATTAAACACATGCGTATAGATGGCGACATTACTCTTAAAGATGAGTTTCGTGATCTAATTTTGCATTTTAGTGCACCCAAAGTTTTGGCTGACTGGAAACAATGGCTAAAAGAAGCACCTCAAGAACAAGAAGTGATCGGTTCTAAAAAGCGCATTGCTCCACTTTTAGACAAAATTGATGAGCAACGCTCTAAGATCAACACCTTACAAGTTGAGCTTAAACAGCATAAAAACCGTATTCGTCGCATTGAACGCCGTCAAAAGCGCATTAACATCGCCTTTGGAGTAATAACAGTATTATTAATTACGTTATTAGTGTATAATTTATGGATCGTTTAAACGCATTAAAATATCAATAAAAACAGCGCAAATCCTCGCGCACGATATCATAATAAAATACTTGACTAATTTACTCGGGATTCTTACAATATCCATATCTAGTCTAATCATGTGTATCGAATCATGCGCTTAACAACTCGCGGTCGCTACGCAGTGACTGCTCTACTTGATTTAGCTTTGCAGCCAACTGAACAAACGATCACGCTTGCTGAAATTGCAGCACGTCAAACTATTTCTGTTGCTTATCTTGAGCAGTTATTCGCAAAACTTAAGCGCCACGGCTTAGTGTCTAGTGTTCGCGGTGCTAACGGTGGTTACCATTTAGCACGTAGTGCAAATGAAATCACTGTGCTAGAAATTATTGAAGCCGTAAACGAAACTGTTGATGCAACCCGTTGCGACCATAAAGGCAACTGTCAAAATGGTGCAATGTGTTTGACTCACGATTTATGGCAGGAACTCTCCCATCATATTGCCGACTATCTCGCTAAAATCTCACTTGCTGACTTAGTTGCGCGTGACAACGTACAAACTGTTGCCATTCGCCAGAACACAGCACCGTTTGATTCAGCTCTTTTATCGGTTACAGGTATTTGACATGAAACGTCCAATTTATCTTGACTACGCAGCAACCACTCCTGTAGATCCTCAAGTTGCAGAACGCATGATGGAGTGCCTGACTTTTGATGGGACTTTCGGTAATGCCGCTTCTCGTTCGCACGCTTATGGCTGGCAAGCAGAAGAAAAAGTTGAATATGCACGTGAACAAGTTGCGAACTTGATCAAAGCAGACCCACGTGAAATCGTGTGGACTTCTGGTGCAACAGAATCAGATAACCTTGCACTAAAAGGCGTAGCGCAATTCTATGCGTCTAAAGGCAAACACATTATTACCTCTAAAATTGAACACAAAGCCATTTTAGATACCTGCCGTGAGCTTGAATCTGAAGGTTTTGAAATCACCTACTTAGAGCCACAACCACAAACAGGTTTAATTACCCCTGAAATGGTTGAAGCAGCAATTCGTCCAGACACCATTTTAGTATCATTGATGATGGTGAATAACGAAATTGGTACGATTACCGATGTCGCTGCAATTGGTGAAATCACCCGTGCAAAAAAAGTCTTCTTCCACGTCGATGCTGCGCAAGCTGCAGGTAAAGTTGAAATTGATTTATCTACCCTAAAAGTAGATTTAATGAGCTTCTCTGCACACAAAATCTATGGCCCTAAAGGGATTGGTGCGCTATTTGTACGCCGTAGCCCACGTGTACGCTTAAAAGCACAAATGCACGGTGGTGGTCATGAGCGTGGCATGCGTTCAGGCACGCTTGCAACACACCAAATTGTAGGCATGGGCGAAGCATTTGAACTTGCAGGCAAAAACTTGGCTTCTGAACAAGCCCGTTTACGTGTATTGCGTGACAAACTTTGGAATGGCTTGAACACAATGGAACAAGTATTCCTAAATGGTCACCCAACGCTAAACGTTGCCAACTATTTAAACGTGAGCTTCAACTTTGTTGAAGGTGAATCTTTAATGATGTCTCTTAAAGATGCTGCAGTATCTTCAGGTTCTGCGTGTACTTCAGCAACCTTAGAACCATCTTATGTATTACGTGCATTAGGTCTTTCAGACGAACTTGCACACAGCTCAATTCGTTTCAGTTTTGGTAAATACACCACTGAAGAAGATATTGATCATGTCCTAACTGTGACTAAAGCAGCAGTTGAAAAGTTACGTGAACTTTCACCGCTTTGGGATATGTATAAAGAAGGGATTGACCTTTCTAAAGTAGAATGGACTGAACACTAATTCATCCCAAATCTAATGGCTTTGACAGGAAGCCATTAGATTGATAAAGGTAATTTCACCCCCATATTTATATTAAGGCTGACCCCGAGGTTTGGAGAAGCGACATGGCTTATAGCGATAAAGTAATTGATCATTACGAAAACCCTCGTAATGTTGGCGTTTTAGACAAAAATGCTGAAAACGTTGGTACAGGTATGGTGGGCGCACCTGCATGTGGCGATGTAATGCGTCTGCAAATTCAAGTCAATGACGAAGGCGTGATTGAAGAAGCACGTTTCAAAACTTATGGCTGTGGTTCTGCCATTGCTTCAAGTTCTTTGGTTACTGAGTGGCTTAAAGGAAAAACTTTAGATGAAGCACAAGCGATCAAGAACATTGATATTGCAACTGAACTTGCCCTTCCACCAGTGAAAGTACACTGCTCTGTATTGGCAGAAGATGCAATTAAAGCTGCTGTAGAAGACTATCGCAGCAAAAAGACCAAAGCTTAATTTATTAAGTTTTATGGAAAAACAAACGGAGTTTTCATGATCAATTTAACTGAAAATGCTGCAACTCATATCAGCAATTATTTAAAGAATCGCGGTAAGGGTCAAGGTATTCGCGTTGGTGTGAAAACTTCAGGCTGTTCTGGTTTGGCTTATGTACTCGAATTTGTAGATGAAGTCGATACGCACGACCAAATGTTTGAACAGTTTGGTGTTAAAGTTTTCGTTGATCCAAAAAGCCTAGTTTACCTAGATGGCATGGAAATGGACTATGTCAAAAATGGTTTAAACGAAGGTTTTGAGTTTAACAACCCCAATAAAAAAGGTGAATGTGGCTGCGGTGAATCGTTCACGGTATAACCGCCACTTCCCTCTTTTTTGCTTAAAACAGTGTACAATACACTGTTTTAATTGCATTTATGCAGTCAATTTTGCACACTAATCGCGGATTCCATCTCCCATGAATCATTTTGAGTTGTTTAATCTTCCTGTTGCACTCGATATTGATTTCGCTACTTTAAAAGCTGAATTTTTAAAGCTACAGCAGCAATATCACCCCGACAAAGCCGAAGACAAAGATGAGGCATTGATTAAATCTAGTGAAATTAATCAGGCATTTAAACAACTTTCTGCGGTAGATAGTCGTGCTGCATATTTGCTCTCATTGAAAAAGCAAGATTATCATCTCGATCAATCCATCCATGATTTTGAATTTTTACAAGACGCCTTGGAAATTCGTGAGCAATTGGATGATGCTAGTTGTGCCGAAGACTTAAAGTCTTTAAAAATTGAAGTACAACAATGGGTTGATGGTTTAGTCCGTGAATTTAAAATTGACTATGCCGAAGAAGATTGGGCAGAAGCGCGTGACACTGTGCGTAAATTACGCTTTTTCATGAAAGTTATGGCTGACCTAGACAAAGCTGAAGATCGTTTTCTTGATGATGACAGTTTTGATTTAGACGATGATTTTTAATTTTAGTTTGTATTTTAATATTTAACGGGCAAAGGATTTTACATAATGGCGCTCTTGCAAATTGCAGAACCAGGTCAATCAAGTGCACCGCATGAACATCGCATTGCGATTGGCATTGACTTAGGCACCACTCATTCATTGGTTGCCACAGTTCTTTCTGGTAAAGCTAAAGTCTTGCATGATGAGCAAGGTCGCGTGCTACTGCCTTCTATCGTCCATTATGCAGCGCAAAATACACATTATGGCAATGCTGCTGTGCCATTTATCACTACAGATCCTAAAAACACCATTGTTTCAGTCAAGCGTTTTATGGGTCGTTCTAAAGCTGACATCAAATTTCAACATCCATATACGTTAGTGGGTGAAAACAATCAAATGCCTGCGTTTGAAACAGCTCAAGGACGTAAAACGCCTGTTGAAATTTCTGCAGAATTGCTTAAACAACTCAAAGACCGTGCAGAAGCCAGCTTACAAAACCCTGTAAATGGTGCCGTGATTACTGTACCTGCATATTTTGATGAAGCGCAACGTCAAGCTACACGTGATGCTGCCGAACTTGCAGGTTTAAACGTATTGCGCTTATTGAACGAACCAACTGCAGCTGCTGTAGCTTACGGTTTAGATCAAGACACCAACTTAGCACAAGACCGTAACTATGTGATTTACGACTTGGGCGGTGGTACTTTTGACGTTTCTATTTTACGTTTCTCTCAGGGTGTTTTTGAAGTTTTAGCTACAGGCGGTCACACTGCTTTAGGTGGTGACGACTTAGATCGTCTGATTGTAAAATGGGCAAAAAAACAGCTGAATATTGAAAGCTTGGATGATGCAGAATATGCACACTTTATTGTGTCTGCACGTAAAGCTAAAGAAGCGCTCAGCAATGCAGAAAATGTTGAATTAAAACTGTTAGAACATACGCTGCAATTAGACCGTGCAAACTTTGAAAGTATTATTCAAGTTGCTTTGGATAAAACCATTAGTGTTTGCAAACGCGTATTGCGCGATGCCAAACTTGAACTAGACGACATTCAAAATGTGGTTTTAGTCGGTGGTTCAACACGTTCTTATGCTGTACAAAAAGCTGTACGTGAAGTGTTTAATCAAGAACCATTATGCACGATTAACCCAGACGAAGTGGTTGCAATTGGCGCGTCAATTACCGCCAATCAACTGATTGGTAACAGTAAAGATGGTTCATTACTCTTAGATGTTACCCCACTGTCTTTAGGTTTAGAAACCATGGGCGGTTTGGTGGAACGTTTAATTTCACGCAATACTGCAATTCCTGTAGCACGTCGCCAAGAATTTACCACTTATCAAGACGGTCAAACTGCCATGCTCATTCATGTGGTACAAGGTGAACGTGATTTGGTAGAACATTGCCGTAGCTTAGGTCGTTTTGTGCTGCATGGTATTCCACCAATGACTGCGGGTCAGGCGCGTATCGAAGTTACCTTTCAAGTCGATGCAGATGGCTTACTTAGTGTTTCAGCCAAAGAAACCACCTCTGGTGTAACTGCGAATATCGATATCAAGCCATCTTATGGTTTATCTGAAGCAGATACCGAGCGTTTGCTGCTAGATGGTTTCAAATATGCAGAAGAAGACAAGCTATTGCGCCATTTGCATGAAACCAAAGTTGAAGCACAACGTGAACTTGAAGCTTTACAACAAGCCTTAAAGGTGGATGCACAACTTTTAAGCTCAGAACAGTTGCAAGCTTTAAATAATGCCAAAGCGCAGTTAGAAGCCGAGTTGACTGGGCAAGACATTAAAGCCATTGAACATGCTGTTGAACAGCTTAAAATACACAGTGATGCTTTTGCTGCGCTTCGCATGAATCAACATATTGATGCAGCACTCAAAGGCACTAAACTCGATGACTGGTCAAACTCAAACTAATTTAAGGTAAAGATTATGCCACGTATTAAAGTACTTCCACATGCGCAATTCTGCCCAGAAGGTGCTGAGTTTGAAGTCGAACAAAATGCCAACTTATGCGAAAGCTTACTTGAAAATGGCATTAAAATTGAACATGCTTGTGATATGTCTTGTGCATGCACGACCTGTCACGTTGTGGTTCGTAAAGGCTTTGACAGCCTAGAAGAAATGGATGACGTGGAAGCAGATTTATTAGACCGTGCTTGGGGCTTAGAGCCTGATTCACGCTTATCTTGTCAGGTGAAAGTGGTCAATGAAGACTTGGAAGTTGAAATTCCAAAGTACACCATTAACCATGCTTCAGAAAATCATTAATCAGAAAATGATTCTAAATCTAAAAAACTGCGTTACTACGCAGTTTTTTTATTGCACAACTTCAGCTTTAAAAAGCTTGAGGATTTAAAAGTTAAACTAAATCAGTCTGATAAGAAATTTTAGTGTTTTTCAGGAATATGCGTTTTGGCAATTTCTTGAACAGGTGCATGTTCAATAACTTCATCCTCAAGATTGAGTTTTACAATCCCCTGTGAGTTGGTCAATTTTTGCTGGGTTTGAATTCTTTTAATCATTTTTTCTAATACGGTAATGAGTTCAGGATATTCAAAATTCTGCACTTCATCCAAATTTAGCAACAAATGGAAGCCTTTATACTCGTAGTCAAACCAACGCTGATAATCCGACTTGCTGGCCGCATATTTTTCCATCACTTGCCAAGTTTTTACAGGGCCTTGAATCCCCTTTAAAAAGATCGGTGCTTTTGGCGCACACAAATAATCATTTTTAATCAGTTTATAAGTATCATCTGAAAGTAAAATTTCATCGACTTCTGCAGCACTTTGTAAACGTGCGGCTAAGTTAGCATCACGTCCAACAATGGTATATGCCATACGATGTGCTGCACCGTAGTTCCCAACGTGGCAATATCCTGTACTGATACCCATACGAATATGTAAAGGTGGATAACCCATTTTGACCCAACGCTCGCGTAACAATTTCATTTGCTGACGCATTGCGATTGCCATGTCTACACAAGTTTTAGCATCTTGCTCAACGCCTTGCGAATTTGGATCGCCAAAGAAAATCAGAATCGCATCACCCATGAATTTATCTACCGTCGCTTCATATTGTTTGGCAATTTCGGTCATGTGGCTTAAATAATCATTGAGTAAGAATGCTAAATCATCTGGAATCAGTGTTTCAGAAAGCTCAGTAAAGCCTTGAATATCTGAAAAGAAAATTGTCAATTTTTTTCGTTTATATTCGATTTTCGCTTCCGACTCGCCCTTCATAATGGATTGCCATAATTGTAAAGGTGCATAGCGACTTAGTTGATTGGCAAATTCTATATATCGATTCATTTGCCTATAGTAATGATCTTTTTTTGCCATAGTATAGCGAATACGACGTGCTTGATACGCACTGCCCATTCCAAAATAAAAAATCATACATAAAAAAGCTAAAATCGTAAGCTCACTACTGCTTTGTTGAAAATATTCGTTAAAACCAAAAATAAAAATATTACAAAAATAAAAAACTGTGACACCCAATAAGGAAGCGAATGCCACCCAAAAAGAAGAAACTTTAATATAAATCGCGGTATATAACAGGGCAAATAAAGCAGCAAAAGTAAGTACCAAATTCAGTTGTACCGCAGACAAACATGCCGCAACCACTACAGTATCAATAATAAACAGGATATTACGCTTAACTTGACGACTATATTTATATTGCAGCCAACGGGAAAATTTAGGAATAATCAGTAATAAAAAAGTGAGAAAAAATGGAAGATAAATTTGATAATTGGTATCGGCGTAGGTGTAGTGATAGACCACCATCATTAGGGATAAACTTGCATACCCGACTAATCGATGTAGAAATTCGAATTGTTGAGGATCTCTTTTCATCCAATTGTACATGAATAACGCGGCCTAATTCGATTTTTGGATTAAAAAGCCACGCATGCTGCGTGGCAATTAATTCAATTAATCCATTCGCCAGTCAAATGGCATATCGCCTTGCCCACGCAGAGCAAGCATTAAGGTTTGACGCATGTGAGCCAAAACTTCATTGCTATATGGTACAGCTGGGGTACCCCAAACAGGTTTAGGCCAAGCTACATCATTTTGATAACGCACGACATGATGAAAATGCAATTGTGGAACCATATTACCTAAAGCCGCCACATTCATTTTATCGGCACGAAATACGCGTGATAATTGGCTAGATAGCCAGCTGGATTCACGTAAAAATTGTTCTTGGTCTGCCTGACTTAATTCGTATAGTTCTGTAACCCCTGGCACACGTGGAATTAGAATTAACCAAGGGAATTGCATATCATTCATTAAACGACATGTTGACAGAGGAAAGTCGCCTACAAAAAAAGTATCTTGAGCAAGTTGTGGGTGCAAACTAAACATATCTTTATAAATGACGCAAATTGTAATGATGACTAATACTATCACATCCCCAGTACACTGAGTATCATTCCCATCATGTTTCCATGTAAATAAAGTGCAATTTTAACCAAATTCATCATAAATAATTTTCATCATAGAATCAGAGGTTTCTTAGAAATTTTTCATAATTTACTCATGTGTTATTTAGGTAGATTTGCATTTTTCAACTCAGCTGTGCAAAGTTTTAAGCAGGTTGTTTAATAGATCGGCAATAAATTGAATCCGCTTTTCAGCATCTTGCAACATCACCATTACTTTTAAACGCTGCCCACCATCCATACGGAAATAGGTCGGTTGTTTTTGCATCATTTGAATGATGCTCATGGCTTGCACAGGCGTATCGGGTGAAAATTCGATATGACCACCATTTGTGCCAATATCAATTTTAGTGATGCCCAACTGCTCTGCTTTTAAACGCAATTGATGCACCGCAAAGAGTTGTTTCACCGCTTGTGGCGGAATACCAAAACGGTCAATCAATTCCATACGGATATGATCAAGCTTTTCTTGAGTATCGGTATTACTAATGCGCTTGTAGAATAATAAGCGCTGATGCACATCGCCCAAATAATCATCTGGAATCAAAGCAGGCATGTGTAGGTTGATTTCTGCAGTTAAAGACAATGGCGCATCGAAGTTAGGTGTTTTACCCTTTTGAATGGCTTTGGTGGCTTTTTCTAGCATTTCCATATACAAGCTATAACCAATGGCTTGCATTGACCCACTTTGTTGCTCACCCAGTAATTCTCCCGCACCACGAATTTCCAAGTCTTCGGTTGCTAACATAAAACCAGCCCCTAAAGTTGAGGCACGCTGAATGGCATCCAAGCGTTTTTCAGCATCACCTTTTAAGCCTTTAATAGATGGTACAAGCAAATACGCATAAGCTTGGTGATGCGAGCGCCCGACACGACCACGTAGTTGGTGCAACTGCGCTAATCCGAGTTTATCTGCACGTTCAATTAAAATGGTATTGGCATTTGGGACGTCAATTCCTGTTTCAATAATGGTCGAGCAAACTAAGACATTGTATTCTTTATGATAAAACTGCTGCATGACTTGCTCTAATTCGCGTTCTCGCATTTGCCCATGTGCGACTGCAACGCGCGCTTCTGGTACCAATTCACGAATGGTTTCAGCACTGCGTTCAATAGTTTCCACTTCATTGTGCAGGTAATACACCTGACCACCACGTAACAATTCACGTAGAATGGCTTCTTTCACCGTATCGCCTGTATGCTCTTGCACAAAGGTTTTGACCGCTAAACGGCGTGCAGGTGGTGTGGCAATAATGGATAAATCGCGCATACCGCTAAATGCCATATTTAAGGTACGTGGAATTGGCGTTGCGGTTAAAGTCAGCATATCCACATCGGCGCGCAGCGCTTTAATACGTTCTTTGTCACGCACTCCAAAACGATGTTCTTCATCGACAATCATTAAACCCAACTGCTTGAATTGAATATTTTCTTGCAGAATTTTGTGCGTCCCAATCACAATATCGACTTTGCCTTCAGCTAAATCTTCAATGGTTTTTTGATGAGATTTGCTTGAACCAAAACGCGATAAGACTTCAATACGCACAGGCCAGTCGGCAAAACGGTCTTTAAAAGATTCATAATGCTGTTGTGCCAACAATGTTGTTGGAACCAATACAGCAACTTGTTTGTTGTTCTGTACCGCGACAAATGCAGCCCGCATGGCAACTTCAGTTTTACCAAAACCAACATCACCACAGACCAAACGATCCATTGGTTTTGCCAATTGCATATCATGTAAGGTCGCTTCAATTGCATTGGCTTGATCTAAGGTTTCTTCATAAGCAAAGCCACTGGCAAATTGCATATAAAGACTATGATCCAATTCAAAAGCGAAACCTGGTTTAGATTGGCGACGTGCCTGAATATGCAGCAATTCGGCCGCCACATCATGAATTTGTTCCAAAGCTTTGCGTTTGGCTTTATTCCACGCATCTGTGCCTAATTTATGCAAAGGCGCAAGGTCTGGGTCACCTCCGCTATAACGGCTAATCAAATGCAAATTGGTAACAGGCACATACACTTTTGCAGCATCGGCATAATCGAGTTGTAAAAACTCATGTTCTTGCTCATCAATGCTTAAAGTAATTAAACCTGCATAACGACCAACACCATAATCAATATGTACCACAGGTGCGCCTATGCTTAACTCGGTCAAACTACGAATTAAAAACTCTTCTGAAACTTCCTGCTGACGTTTACGACGGCGCTGCACCACGCGATGTTCATACAGCTGATTTTCTGAGATTACACTCAATTGGTCTTGAATGACCAAGCCGCGGTCTAAAGGTGCATGGGTAATCGCAATAGCTTGTAAAGACTGCTGAAAGGCCTCAAAACTCTCAACTTGTGGAATTTCACCTAAAGCTGCACGTAATGCATCTTTTAATGTTTCACGGCGGCCTGCACTTTCTGCCACCAATAAAACAGGATGATTGGCGGCATCAATATATTGCTTAACGGCATGAAAGGGTTGCTCTTGTTTTGGATCAACCGCTAAACGTGGTGGTGCAAGCGTGCTTAAGTTCACCACACCTGCTTTTTGCTCAAAAGCTTCGGGGGATGCAATCACACGTCCAAATTGATTCAGTTGTTCTAATAATTGATTCGGTTGTAGAAATAATTGTTCAGGCGGTAAAATTGGTTGGTCGATGTTATGACGTCTGTCCTCATAACGATACAGCACATCTTTCCAAAATTGAGTTAAACCGTCATCGATCGCCTTATCTGTAATGACAATGCAATGCTTTGGTAAGTATGAAAATAGTGTATTTTGGCCTTCAAGCTGAGCCTGAGTGAAAAATAAGGGAGAATAAAACTCTAAACCAGGCGATGCAATGCCTTCTAGCACATCCTGATATACAGGGTTTTTCTTCGGATTTGCTGTTGGGAAACTTTCTGCATAGCGGTCACGGAAAATCGCACGACCTTCTTTTAAAGGAAATTCTTTGGCAGGTAAAACCGTAAAATTCTGCAAGCTTTCAGTGGTTCGCTGCGTTTCTGGATCAAAAAACTTTAAGGTTTCAACTTCATCATCAAATAAATCAATACGGATGGGTGCTTCTTGTCCCGAAGCATAAATATCCATAATACTGCCACGCACAGCGAACTCGCCATGATCATAGACAGTATCGACCAGATGATAGCCTGCTTGTACTAAACGCTGTTTTTGTTGTTCCAAAGCAAACTTTTGCCCAACACGAATATCAAAATGCTCACCCAACACCCATGAGGTTGGTGCAACACGTTGCGCTAAAGTGGTCGCCGACACCAATAACACGCCTTGCTGTGGCATATTGGATAAAATCGCCAGACGCTCCGACACAATGTCTTGATGTGGTGATAAGCGGTCATAAGGCAAAATTTCCCAATCGGGGAAAATGGTCGGTTTTACCCCGTAAAATTCTAATTCACTTTCCAACTGCGCCAAATGTTGTTGATTGCGCGCAACAATCACAAATAAATGCGGGTTCTGCTGACCAATTTCTTTAAATAATAATGCTGCGGCAGAACCATGTAGATTACCAATCCAGCGTTTTTCGCCAGCTTTCAGTTGAGCTAAATTGAGTTGGGAAATTTCGTGTTGGAACATGTATATAGCTTTAGGGTCTTAACAACATGGGACTTATACTAGCACGATGAATTGACGGTTTTGCGTAATTTTTTCATCCTGAATTGCATCGTTTTAATTGCAACATTTTATAAAACAGCGTGCTTTAAAGTTTGATACACGCTCCGCTTTACTTTTGATCTCGTAAAAACTGTCGATAATAATCATTCAATTTTTTTACAATCGCTTTAAATTCCTGTAGGTTTTCTTCGGTATTGCCAAGCAATGTATTAAAACGCTGTTGCGCAATTTCAAGATCAATTTTTTCATTGATAATCATGGCAGTAGAATACAATTGCGCTAAATCATCAAACTTTTGCATACGTCGGTTGGATAAATAATTTAAACGCGCTGCTAAAACATTGTTAAGCACAATACCATCGACAATATAGCCTTGTTCTACATCCCATTGAATTTTATGTGCTTCTAAATAGGCAATTTCTTCGAGATTGGCTTTATTTTTAAATAGCCCTGTGAGTTTGCTGAACATTTTGAACCTATAAATTGGCGAAATCAAAGTGAATGCTGCAGAGTTTAAAGGCTTCACTAAAATAGATGCAACTAATTGGGGTGATTTATGATCACTTGATGTTATAAATCAGTGGTTTAAGCCCTCATTGCTTAGGCTGTTTATACTGATGTATATTTTTACATCCTGCTAAATGCAAAAAGCATCTTGAAGATGCTTTTATAACAATCAAAAAATGACTTAAAGCTTATTTGCCATAAGTTTGTTGCAAATACTTCACAATCTTGGCCGATTCAAAAAGCTGAGTCTGGGTATTTGGATCGATTAAAAATGGGACTTGAATATTATCACCCATAACTTTTAATACCTGCTCACGCTTACCACCTGCCAGTGGCACATATTTACCCGGTTTTAAACGTAATTTTGCCAAACCCTGATCTTGCCAACGCTCTTTGGCTACATTATGAAATTTGAATGGCAACTCCAGTTCAGTCAATACACCACGTACCACACGTGTATAAGGACTTCCCTCAAAACCCCACAGCTCAATCAGTTGTTCAGGTGCAGCGCGCTCTACAATTTTCTGGTTAATCCACACACCACGTGCACCATTCAATAAGGTGCCAGCAAGCGCCACATAAGGAATTTTAGGAAAATGCGCATATTTTTTTGGCGTTTTTTCACTTTTACCATAATGTTTGAATAAATGATGAATGATCTGCTGTGATTCATAGAGGTGATCACCTGTATTTTCATCAATTAAAAATGGAAACTGAGTTTTACCGCCCAGTTGTTTCACTAAAGGTCGATATTTTGTGCCGCCTTTAGGACATGGATAAACTTGATAATCCAAATTTAACAAGGTCATGACTTCACGTACACGACGGCAAAATGGTGAACCTTCAAACTCATATAACTTTAAGGCTTTTTCGGGTTGCTTGGGAAACGCAGTCCCATTCACGCCACGCCCACCCTCGGTAAGCATAGATGCGATTGCCTGAATGACTTTAATTTGATGATGCACCATTTTGTTTTCCTTTTGATGTGCTTAGCAATTTGATGACTGCGCCATCAAACCGCTTATAAATCGACCAGCTTTTCCTTTGCTACAATAATACCGTTGTTGTCGGCATAGACATAATCGCCAGAATTAAAAGTGACTTGTCCGAAATGCAAACTCACATCTACTTCACCCACGCCTTTGCGGTTACTTTTTTGTGGAATTGAAGCCAAAGCATGTACGCCTAAATCAAGTGCTGCAATTGCATCGACATCGCGCACACAACCGTAAATAATCACTCCATTCCAGTGATTTTTCACTGCAGATTCAGCAATCAAGTCTCCCATCAAGGCACAGCGCATAGATGCCCCACCATCTACTACCAAAACCTTGCCCGTACCATCGGTTGCCAATAACTCTTTTACACGCGAGTTATCTTCAAAGCACTTTACAGTCACAATTTGACCACCAAAAGTTTTACGTGCACCGTAACTTTTGAAAAATTTACCATCCAAAGATGGAATCACCACTTGAAGGTCATGTTTTGGATGGTCATCTAATAAGTCACAAGTTACGAATGGTACTGTAGACACGTTGTTCCCCTTTTACTTGGTTTTTTGTATTTGTAAATTATCATAAATTTGAAATTTATGAATTTGCGATTGCGCCGCCTCGACCATAGTATGAGCCACTTGTGTAGCGCTTACTGGCTTATATCTAAAATGATCGGGAATAAATCGTGATATTTTAAGATACAGCTTTTGCCCTAAATCTTCTAAACGCCGTTGTTCATTGCGCTCACCCAATAATAAAGATGGACGCAACATTGATACTTTGTCTAAATCCAAGCTTTCAATATATTGCTCTAATTCACCTTTAACACGGTTATAAAACAATTTTGAGTTAGCATCAGCGCCTAATGCACTGATCAAAAGATAATGCGTACCCTTTGCCTGTAATAATTCGGCAAAATGTGCATTGATAGTATAGTCCACGGCATAAAATGCTTGCTTTGAGCCTGCTTTTTTTAAGGTCGTACCTAAACAACTGAATGCATGGCTATAACCGCTCACATCTTCATCATTGAGCAATAAAAAATCTTCGAGTAATAACGTCTGGACTTTTTCTAAGCGATTCAATTCAGGACAAGACCGACGCAAAATCACGGTGATGTTTTTACATTCAGACAGCTGATTCAGCTGTTTAACCAATTGCTGCCCAACTAAACCATTCGCACCAATTACAATTGCATTTTGAATAAAATTTGTCATTTTTTAAACAATCTCTGAGGCTTAAAGCTAATCTACCTGTTTCTTTCCGATTTTTCTGCAGCTAAAATGTTGTCAAAGCATGTCAAGACTTGACTTAACTGTCTAGTTTCATCAAAATATGGCACTTGTTTACGGGCTGGTGATAATTCTTCTGATGTTGGTTTTCGGAAGTAATTGCAGCCCGCCCAGACCAATCTATTTCAAGGAGTGCACGAGTGGCAAACTCTGCTCAAGCTAGAAAACGTGCTCGTCAAAACGTTAAAGCACGTAAACACAACGCAAGCTTACGTTCTATGGTTCGTACTTATTTAAAACGCACAATCGCTGCTATTGCTGCAGGCGATTATGCGGTTGCTACTGAAGCTTACAAAAAAGCTGTTCCAGTGATTGACCGTATGGCTGATAAAGGCATCATCCATAAGAACAAAGCAGCTCGTCATAAGAGCCGTTTAAACGCTCAAGTTAAAGCTTTAGCTTCTAACTAAGTGTTAAACAAAAGAAGCCCTTTAGGGCTTTTTTTGTGCCTGCTATTTCGCTTGCGCTTCCAACTGCTTCTGAAAATTAGGCATTTCAACTTTCTTAAAGCTTCTTAGCCATGAGTACGAGCAATTTTTACCGCAGGTTGAATACTATCGCTATATTGCGGAATATTCAGTGTCGATAATAGCTTCTCGGCTTGATGGGCTTTATGCCTTCAACGCTCTACTTAAACTTTCTGACGAAATTGCGAAATATCTAAAGTGTGAATCTGACCGCGCCAAATCCATTTTAACTTAGATTCTAAAAACTCATCGCCTTCAAACCAAACAAATAAACCTTCCATCATGTCTGGCCAATCGGCTTGCGTGACTTCATTGCGTCCAGAAATTACCGCGATAATTGCGGCAAGAATCGTATCGTGACTCACAGCTAAACTGAGTCCGTATTGGTTGGTTGGATGGGTGTTATAAATCAACTCAAGAACATCCACTACACCATGAATCGGATGTTTCATGCCTGGCAAGGCATTGTTCACAAAACTATTGATAAAGCCTAAAGCACCCTGTTTCTGAAAGTATGGACCTGCCTGCTTGATATCAAGTACAAAGCTTCCAGGTTCAACCAATAATCCTTGTTCTATAATTTCAATGTGATGGGTATTGGGTTCAATGGTTATACCATCTGCTCCACGAATCATTAAAGCAGCCGTATCGACACAACGCTGAATAGGACTTGAAATACAGTGTTGAATCACTCGATCTGTATTTCCAACCAAGTAGCCTCCCCATGCTTCGGCTAAATCACGGCCTTGCTCGGTCAACTGCAAATTATATCCAGCCAAACCCTGACCCACGACAATTTCACGAATAGAATGACGGGTAAACAAAGTCACAGGCGTCTGAGCATCAGGCAATAAATCAATTGCTTTAAGCATACTTGCAGGGAGTAGTTCTAATGCCATGATCTAGCCAAAATTTTAACTTGGTTCCTTGACACTATACCATGTTCAGCACTTTGCTCAATCTGACTTGGCCATAAGTCCAAGTGCTTGTAAGGCAATCATTTTCATCTGTGTATTTTTATAGGCGATAAAACCACCATTTAGCAATGTGTCGCGCTGATTGTATACAAATGCCCGCCCCTGCAAATCGACCAATCCGCCACCTATTCGTTCCAACAAGCATTGTCCTGCACTGGTGTCCCACTCAGAGGTCGGATGAAAACGCGGATAGACATCGACACGATCTTCCAAAATCATGCAGAATTTATAAGCACTCCCTGCTTTTACTTCTTCAAAATTGGTCAACTGCGCCAAGCATTTTAAATAGTCTGCATAGTGTGACTTTTTTTGACTGCTGTGGCTTAAACCAATTTTTAGAATTGAAGATGTTACCGTTGGTGCTGGCTGATAGAGATACCACTGCTGATTTAAAATTTGATATTTCAATGGCATACCCTGTTCAGGGCAAAAATAAATAGTATGCTCACCGGGTACTGCAAGCACGGCAAAAGTTGTTAACGCTCCACAAATTAAACTTAAATTAATGGTAAATTCTGGTCGTTGATGTAAAAACTCTTTCGTGCCATCTAAAGGATCCAGCAACCAAAACTTCTGCCATTGCAGGCGCTGATCTTGTTCACCTTCTTCTGACAATACAGGTAAATTGGAGATTTCTGCCAAAGCCTGCATTAAATAATAATTGACCCGATAATCAGCTTGCGTAACAGGAGATTCATCAATTTTCTTTTCGACATCAAAAGCAGCACCTGAACAGTAATCTTGAAATTCCTGATTTAAAATTTCACATGCCTGCTGCATGATTGACAACAACTGTAAAATTAAAGTATGCGTTGGCGCCGTTGTTTTTATAAACATAACTATCCTTTTTAGACCGTATCTAAAGGTCTAACTTTTCATTACTTTCATAAAAACATTGTAATAAAAATTACGGCTGATACGTAGCAAAAAACTCAGTCTCTTAATATGCTAAATCAAGACTTTAAGTTTCAAAGGAATTCATTTTTTACATGAATTTTATTTATTCAGTGCTAAGTTAATTAATTCTTAAATGGATCAGATAAGCTTTTTTTGAACATGGAAAAAGTGAGTGCAGCACTGACCATTAATAAAATTCCCACAATAACCAAATAAGTTTCGCCACCAACAAAACCAAAAATAATTGCAGCAATACCCAATAAACCCAAAATAGTGGTAATGGCAATTCCTAAAATAGACATCACAATTCCTTATAAATTTACTTAATGATGAAAAATTGACATTATTCTCAGGGATCGCTCTGCGATATTCATGCATCTTTTGATAGTCAAAGCGTAACATTTGAGCTTGCTTTACAGCATTTATATACAGAACTTATACTCAAATATACCAGTCACATCCTATTTCATTTCACTGAGCTTGCTGAATAGATTAAGTGCAAATTATGACAACTTGATGGATTTGATTAAAACAACTGAAATAACTATGCTTACTCTGTAATAGACTTCTTTCATAATTTTTTAAACCCTCATTCTGCAGCCTTATCCACTTGCGGATTACTCATCATCGTGAACCATATATGCCGCAAGAGAAAGGGCTTTCATTCCTAGTTTTACAAATGATTGATGATCAAATTTTTTCTAAAAAGAATTACAATTCATTCCAAAAAATTCATAGCATTGATTCATAAAAAAGCCCGATCTGCATCAATCTGGTTAAATTTAAAGGTATACAAATTTTACACATAATAAAAACCGACTTAGATTTTAAATCAAAAATCGATCAATCTTTTTCTAGAAAAGTTAACTCCCCCTCATCTGAGGTAATTTTAATTTTCACTTTACGATAACTGCGTTTATCTGGATTTAATGCCGATTCTGAAACATGATGGGCGAATTTCTCATCTCCCATTAAATGCGCAAATAATTTATAACCGATACGCATTTTCTTAATTTTCTTCTTCTTTTTCTCAAACTCATCGAGTTGTTTATCTAAGTGTTTTAAATCTAAATACTGTTGTTCAGCCATTATTAGCTCCCTGATTAAAAAAATTTACCCTTCAATTTCTATGCTTATACAGAAAAACAAATACAGAAATATGTCAAAAAAATTGTTTTTGTGAACGCTACAGTAACTTTCTACAACTGCCGCATCTCATTTGTTTATATGAAAACCTACACAGTACTTATCTATTTAGCCTAACATGATTTGGCTAAAAATCAGACAGTATTTTGAGTTATGCCTCAAGCATGTTTAAATGAGTCTGTTTTATCTGCCTTTTGGCAATTGCTTTATGGTTTAAGGTGTCTAAATGCGCAAAAATATCATCATGTTTGACATGGACGGAACGTTGTTAGATCTCGCTTATGATGATTTTATTTGGAATGAACAATTGCCAATTCGCTATGCAGAATTACATGCCTGCTCTTTAGCACGCAGCAAAGAAATTTTATACGATTTTTATCAAGCACATAGTCACACTTTAGAATGGTATTCCTCACGTTTTTGGACAACCAAAGTCGAGGTAGATATGTTAGCCATGCAACTAGAATATAAAGATCAAGTCACTTTGCGTCCACAAGCCGTTGAGTTACTGGAATATTTAAAAAATAATGGCTATCGTATTTGGCTCACCACCAATGCAGATTGTGCAGGTTTAGACTTTAAACTAGCACATACAGGTTTAACAAAATACTTTGAAGTGATTGTTAGCTCTGAAAGCATTGGTTATGCCAAAGAGCGCGTTGAATTTTGGCAAACATTGCAACAACAACATGCATTTAATCCTGCAGATTGCTATTTTATTGATGACACCGAAAAGGTGCTTAATGGTGCAAAAGCCTTTGGGATTGGACACTTATATAGTATTGCCCAGCCATCTTCAGCAAAACCTACGCGTCAGACTTGTAATTACCCTATGTTGCACCAATTAACAGATTTAATTCCTGTCTTAGAACAATTTGAGGACACTCAAAAATATGCCTAAAACTTCGTCCCACGAAGCCATTGAAACGATTCGAATTGATAAATGGCTATGGGCTGCACGTTTTTTCAAGACCCGCTCTATTGCAAAAGCTGCCATAGAAGGCGGCAAAGTACATCACAATGGCGAGCGCGTTAAAGTTTCCAAAGAAATTCGTGTGGGAACTGAACTGACCATTCAACAGGGTTTTGATAAAAAAACCGTATTGGTCAAGGCATTATCGGGTGTACGTGGCCCGGCACCCATCGCTCAGCAACTTTATGAAGAAACTGAAGTGAGTATTGCACGCAGGGAATTGATTGCGACCCAAAGAAAGTTGCATAATCTAGCACGACCTGATCATCGACCAAGTAAAAAAGACCGTCGTGACATCAGCAAATTCAAACAAGAAAATGATCAGCAATTTGACCAATTTTGGTCATATAATGATGATTAAATAGAGCGTCATAGTTTGTCGCAAAGGCTATGATATAAATAGAACTACAGGAAAATTTCTGTCACTATATCGCATGTGGAAAAGATTGAAGTAAATGCATCCACTTGAGTATATTATTTCGTGACATCGTATTGAGGTTGTAAGATGGATGAGAATAAAAGCAAGGCGTTAAATGCGGCGCTTAGCCAAATTGAAAAACAATTTGGTAAGAACACTGTCATGCGTCTAGGCGACAACACTGTGCAAGCGGTAGAAGCCGTATCTACAGGTTCATTGACCCTAGATATTGCATTGGGTATTGGTGGCTTACCTAAAGGTCGTATCATTGAAATTTACGGCCCTGAATCATCAGGTAAAACCACAATGACCCTGCAAGCCATTGCAGAATGTCAGAAAGCTGGTGGAACCTGTGCCTTCATTGATGCCGAACACGCGCTTGATCCTCAATATGCACGTAAACTTGGTGTAGATATTGACAATCTTTTGGTGTCGCAACCAGACAACGGTGAACAAGCCCTTGAAATTGCCGACATGTTGGTACGCTCTGGTGCAATTGACATGATTGTGGTCGACTCCGTGGCTGCCTTAACCCCTCGTGCCGAAATTGAAGGTGAAATGGGTGACTCACACATGGGTTTACAAGCGCGCTTAATGAGTCAAGCATTACGTAAAATCACGGGTAATGCTAAGCGCTCAAATTGTATGGTGATCTTCATTAACCAAATTCGTATGAAAATTGGTGTAATGTTTGGTAGCCCAGAAACCACAACTGGTGGTAACGCATTGAAGTTCTATGCTTCTGTTCGTTTAGATATTCGCCGTGTAGGTCAAGTGAAAGAAGGCGACGAGATTATTGGTTCTGAAACCAAAGTCAAAGTTGTGAAAAACAAAATGGCACCTCCATTTAAAGAAGCATTGTTCCAGATTCTTTATGGTAAAGGTGTTAACCATTTAGGTGAGCTGGTCGATTTAGCTGTTCAACAAAACATCGTGCAAAAAGCAGGTGCTTGGTATTCTTATCAGGGCGATAAAATTGGTCAAGGTAAAAACAACACCATTCGTCACCTTGAAGAACATCCAGAGCTAGCGAAAGGCATTGAAGCGATTATTCGTGAACAACTACTTACGACAGGTCAAGCAGCGCCTGTAGAAGATAAAGACGAAGAAGAATTCGACTTACTTGATGTTTAAGCATGCGCTAAGATGAACACAAAAACTGGATTAAATAGAACGCTCTACGGAGCGTTTTATTGTATATGGAAGCATTAACATGTCTGAAAATAAATTCCCCAAACTGATTGATTATGCCGCGCTAAAACAAAAATTAGGCGAAGATGAGCAATCATGCAGCCAAACTGAGAAGGCATATTCAGAAACAACGTCTGCCCTGCATTTTACCTCAAATTCTGTGCCTAACATCAATCAACAATACCCTACTTATACTAAAGCCATTGAAGATCAACAGCACAATGAAGACCCTGACGAACAGCAAAGCAAACGCCTAGGACTCACGGGTTCTCGTCTACGCAGCTACGCCTTTGCTGTCTTAACGCGTAAAGAATATTCTAAAAATGACTTAATTGAAAAACTGGCTTTATATGCAGAACATCGTGATGAAGTGATTGAATTAGTCAATGAACTGGCACGTGAAAATTATCAGAGTGATCAACGTCTTGCAGAAATGTTACTGGCTAGCCAAAAGCGGCAAGGTAAAGGGCCAAATCGTATTAAAATGGCACTCAAAAACAAAAAAGTGGATAGCAGTTTAATTTCAGAAGAACTTAAAGAAACTGATTGGACAGAACAAGCCTATCAACTAAAAGTAAAAAAATTCGGTACAGAAGTCGCAAATGAGCCAAAACTTAAAGCCAAACAAATTCGTTTTTTACAGTATCGAGGCTTTGATATGGATGCAATTATGAAAGCAATTCGTAGAAAAGAGCAAGATTTTTAAAATAATGGATATAAGATAAAAATAAGTAAAAGATAAATAGAATTATTATTTTAAAACTGGTGGCAACCCTACCAGCAAGCCTTCGGCACATCATAGTTCCACTACCGCTGCTACCTTCCGGTCCTGACGGGGTTCGTAGAGTACAATTGCGAAGTAACCAGCAGGGCTACCATTGCAAAAACAGAGTATAGAGATTTTTAACAAACTTGCAAGCGTTGTTCTGTATTTACTTTTACAAAGCTATCCAATTGATTATTTTAAAAACAATTGAAGACATTTATAAAATAACGTCACTTAAAACTAAAACTTGGCTATGCTGATATTTCTCAAATGGCTTGCGATGTAAGCTAAAACTTCTTCAGATTACGTTATGAGTCAGTCATATAGAATGACTAAATTTCCTGCCTCATGACTTATATCAGCTAAAAAATATGCGTTGTCGCAAACATAGACGAATGATCATCAGACTCTCAATCAACCATTGTAAAATTATTTTGAGATTCAAATCCTAGATTTACCCACATTGCGCTGTGATTGATGATAAGTTTGTAAAAGCTTATTGCAATTCCACACGCGGACGTTTTAAATGTGGAAAATGACCAATTAACAGATTGAGTCTAAGACCCTTAAGGACTCAGCTACACCAGATTAAGATGGATATTCAATTATGCTAAAAAAGCATGCACTTTGTGCTCTTGCCCTACTGTGCGCAACGCCTGTATTTGCCAATATTCCAATTGAAAGCCATAACCTCAGCCAAAGCAGTGCTGGTTATGCTAATAGCCCTGCAATTGCAACGAGTAATAGGGCAACTGCCAATGTACCCACCAATATCAATTGGCAGTTGATGCAAAAAAACCAGCAACTTGAAAATGACATCCGCCAGTTACGTGGCAAAATTGAAGAACAAGACAATGAAATTGCGCAGCTCAAACATGAATTGCAAAATCGCTATACCGATTTAGATCAACGTCTAGAACTGCTCCAACAAAAAATAGACCCTGAATCTGCTCCTGCCGCTGAGGAGGATAACCAAAAAGATACTGCACCCAGCGCCAGCAACAACCAGTTAAACAAGAATGCCACGCAATCTGTGCAAAATACAACGCATGTGAGTCCAACAGCTCAAGGTTTAAATACCAATATTGAGCTGGAAAAAGCAGCCTATACTGTTGCATTGGATGCCTATAAACAAGGTGGTGCCAAAAAAGCGATTGCACCTATGCAAAACTTTATTAAAAACCACCCAAACAGTGTGTATATCAGCAATGCGTATTTTTGGTTAGCTGAATTTAATTTAGCAATTGAGCCAACCAATTACACCGAAGCCAAAAAGAATTTTGAAATTGTAGCAACAAAGTATCCCCAATCTGCAAAAGCATCAAGTGCCTTATATCGCTTATATAGCATAGCGCAAGATGTAGATCACAAACCTACTTTAGCAGCGCAATACAAAAGTAAAATTCTGAGCCAATATCCAAAGTAAGCGTCCGCTGAACCCCATGCCTATTTTTTAATTTGAGTTGGATTTCCAGCGATGTGGCAGTAATTCTTCAATCTGAGTCACTTTATGTGTCGGCAACCTTTTCAGCA
>NZ_BPPH01000015.1:0-56746 GCF_021602765.1 Acinetobacter sp. KAM396 | reverse complement strand
CTTCATAATCTCTTAATGATCTTCTCGATGCTTCGTCAGCATCAAGCTAGGTCGGCTATATTACGCTTTATTTCTAAAGTGTCAACTGGTAATTTAAATTATTTTAAACTTAATTTCTAAAACTCAACCCAATCAATTTCAATCAAGTCATTGTTTTATCAGAAGTTTTAATCTGCATCACCGCCGATGGATGTGCATTATAGGTCAATTATTTTAACGTGCAACACTTTTTTCAAAAGAAATATATCGGGTGTTTATTTTATAAACCCAAAAACATATAACTAACTGTTTTATCTTATAAATTTATTTTAAGAAAAATCTACTTAATTTTTTAAAACACAAACCTCAAATATAACTCAATGTTTTATATATAATTATTCTTATAAAAAGCAAAAAGCAGAGCCGAAACCCTGCTTTTGGTTTAAATAAAGTTCAAATTAGAACTTCATACTAATACGCGCCCAATAGTTACGACCAATATTATTAAATTGCTGATCGGTTGGTAAACCTGTACCTGATGCACCCATTTTATTTAGATGCTCGGTATAAGTTTTATCCAATACGTTATCAATGCCCACAGATACATCAACACTTTTATTTAGGTTATAACTGCCGTTTAAAGATAGTACGCCAAAGCCACTGCTCTCCTTCACATCATAACCCACGATATTACCTTCACGTTCACTGATACGACTTTGACCATCCACCACACGTAATAATACGCCTAAAGTATATTTATCCTGAACATAGCGCAGGTTTAAACGCCCTTCCAAAGGTGAAATTTGTGGTAACGGCGTATTGTTTGTAGTGTTTTCACCCCACGCATACATAGCACTCACATCTGCCTGTAAGGCATCAGTAAATTGATAACCTATACCAACTTCTGCACCTGCAATGGTGGCATCTACATTTCGCGTTTCAGCTTTATTGTTTTCATTGTACTTGGTCAAGATAAAATCTTGAACCAAACCAACATAAGCCGATGCCCAAGAGCTGAATGCACCATGTTCATGTTGATAACCCAAATCAAGCTGAAGTGTTTTTTCAGTATCGATGCTCTTAAAGGTATTGTCACTACCATTACCTTTAACAGGGCTAAACAATTCCCAATAATCCGGCATACGCTCTACATAACCTAAACCGACATACGTTTTAGCATCATGGTGCGGATGTTGATTTTCCAAACGAATAAAACCGCTTGGTAAGGTTTCTTTACGTTGTTGAGCCGTTTGTACTGCGTCTACTTCGACCTGATCAACACGCACACCTGTAACTAACTTATTTTGATCGTTGAGTTGATAGCTCAACTCACCAAAACCACCATAAGATTGAAATTTCATATCTTTTAAGCTTGGCAAGGCATAATAAGCAATATTATTTTCAGTATCTGTCTTACGAATACTGTGTTCATTATTTTGGGTATCGATACCTGTAATAAACTGTAATTTATCCCACTCATGTGTCACAGCCATACGTGCATTTAATGTTTTACGCGTCACATTGGTTGCTGTTTCTTTAGGCATCATTTTGGTTGGCTTAAACTGGCGCAGACTATAGTTGTCCATCACGTGATCATTAAAGCTATAGTTCACCTGTGCTTCAATTTTCTTAATCACATCAGTAATATTTTTCTTTTCTACACGTAAACCTAAACTTTCGCGGTCAAATTCAGCACCGTCCATTGTACGGCCCGCATAAACCACTTCAGCATCACCACGACCACCTGTCAGTTCTAGCCAAGTGTTTTCATCGGGTGTCCAACCTAAAGCGACATCAGCATTCCAACGCTCCCAATCCGAAGGAACAGTTGTACCATTGCCATCTTTATAGCTATCAGCCACAGAACGGTTAGCATTTAAACGAATATATTTCTGCGCATCGCCCGCGGCTGCTTCAATATTATGATCCAAACGACCAAATGAACCCATCAAAACACTGGCTTGCCCACGATAGTTTTGACCTTTACCAAATTGTTCAGGCTTACGCTCAAACAATACCGTTGCTGCCGAACCCGTGTTGGCATATTGCACAGTTTGCGGGCCTTTAATCACGGTAATTTCATCAAAACTTTCTGGTGAAATATAAGAGGTTGGCGAGTCCATACGGCTAGGACATGCGCCCAAGTTTTCAGAACCATCGGTTAAAATTTTAATACGTGAACCAAACATGCCACGGAAGGTCATATCACCATTGGTACCTGCACCACTGTTCACTGCACTAAAACCGACAATACTTTGTAAATAATCTGCACCATCTGTGGCTGGAATAGGCTGAATAGGTTGTTTTGGATTGGCACGTACCACCAGACCGTTGGCATCATTACCCTGCTGTGCAGTCGCAACAATTGGGGCAAGACTGTGCGCATTGGCAGTCAAAACGGTTTGATCGGCAAACGTACTTGCTGAATAGCAGGCAACACAAACTGCAGCCGCAACAGGCTGTAATAAAAATTTAGGCTGAGCCATTTTATTTCTCACTTAAAGCATAAATACAGTTAGGGTCAAAATAGACCCAAAAAAATCTTGAATTTATGCAAAGTGAGGCGGGGCACGTCCTTGCGGAAGTAAAAAGAGTTGCTGAAGTGCAAACCAAACGTGTTGAAAACGTTTTTGGAATGCCAAAAGGCGCACTTGAATACGATCAAGCACTTCTTTCAGCTCTAATTCAGGTGGTAGGACTAAATTGCCATATACCGTACAGTACTGACATTGATGTGAAGCATCGTGATGATGATGTTCGTTTTGTATCGTATCTTGTTGATCTGTTTGTAGATGTGAGCTATGCACATCATGATCCACAGCAGCCATTGTTTTGTGTGGCAATAAAAGTGCACGCGTGATGGTTTCACAGACTGGGGCAATTTGGTATTGCTCAGGCAGCAAAGGCTGTAAAAATACAGCAATCTGTAAAAATACTGCGATAAATGAAAGCAGTAAACCACTACGCAACAATGAAAACATTTATCCTGAATTTGTGTGGCACAAGTATAACAAAGCCTAATCGAAATTGGCCGATTTTTGGGCTTTGGTCTTAAATTGTGCCTCAAGCCTTCTTGATTGGTCTACGTTTTAACGCTTAACCGCGACTTTTTCTTTCTGGCGCTGACGCACTATTTTTTCAACTTTTTCGCGGGCGCGCTGACGTTTGAGCGGCGATAAATAATCGACAAATAACTTGCCATTTAAGTGATCCATTTCATGTTGAATACAAACAGCGAGAAGTTCATCCGCTTCTAGCGTAAAGGATTGACCCTCAAGGTTAATCGCTTCAATTTTTACGCGTGACGGACGCTCAACTTTGTCGTATATTTGAGGCACTGACAAACACCCTTCTTCATACGGTTGGGTCTCTTCAGTCAATGGGGTAACTTTGGGGTTAATGAAGACCATGGGTTGATCTTTATTTTCAGATAAATCCATGACAATCAGCTGAATATGATGATCGACCTGCGTTGCAGCCAGACCAATTCCGGGTGCGGCATACATCGTTTCAAACATATCTGCAGCAAGCTGACGAATCTCGTCGGTGACTTCTTCGACTGGTTTTGCAATGGTACGCAGACGGGGATCCGGGAAACTTAAAATAGGTAATAAGGCCATGGGACATCCTCACTTATGCCATTGATCAAAAAACCGAATGAAGGAATGCTTCATCAAAAAAATGTGTGTAAGATCGTTATTATAACGCAACTACATACATAATTTTAGGAATTATGATAATGAAAAAGGTTTTGACAGACACATCCTCTTTTCGTGTCTTGGGGTTTAAAAAGCAAGTTTTAGCACTCGCAGTATGTCTCACAGTGGGACTTAGTGCGATCAGTGTGGCTGAAGCAGCACCTGCACGAAACATCAATCCGCCTGCCTTAAAAGCCAGCGCACCAAATGTGTATGTGGTAAAAAAAGGCGATACCTTATGGGATATTTCCAAAAAATTCCTGAACAATCCATTACGTTGGCCTGAAATTTGGGCAAGTAACCGTCACGTAAAAAATCCTCACTGGATTTTCCCGGGTGACCGTTTATTGATGTGTACCTATGAAGGTCGTCCAATTATTGGTAAAGATGAAGGCGATGGTTGTGAAGGTATTATCCGTCGTTATGCAGGCAAGAGCACCAATTTACAACCACAAATTCGAGTGGAATCTTTAAATAATACCATTCCTGTGATTCCACTTGACTATATCAAACACTGGTTAGAGCGCAGCAGCATTATTGCCGCAAATGCGTTACAAGGTACACCGTATATTTTAGGTACTTCTGATCAGCGTGTTTTAGCCGCTAAAGGTCAAAGTGTGTATGCACGTGGTGCAGGTCTGGAAGTAGGTCAACGCTACGGGGTATATCGTGAAGGTGAGCCGTACATGCTAATCGATGCCAATGGTCAAAAATTCAATGCAGGCATTGAGCTCACCCAAGTTGCTGCAGGGATTGCAGTACGTGGCGAAAATGACATCACCACACTTGAATTGACCGATACCTACAATGCCGAAGTGCGTCGTGGTGATCGTGTCTTACCAATTTATGACCCAATGTTGCCAACCCTGTTCTATCCAACGCATGCTGAAAATGTCAGCGCAGGTGGGCAAGTGCTACGCGTGATGGGCTCGATTGGTACCGCAGCAAAACACAGTGTTGTGGCGATTGATCGCGGTACATTACATGGCGTGCAATCTGGTTATGTCTTTAGCGTAACGCAAAAAGGCGAAGTGGTCACCGACCCGAAAACCAAAGAGCGTGTTCAGCTTCCAGGCGAACGCATTGGCAATATCATGGTCTTCAAGAGCTTTGACCACATTAGCTATGCATATGTCTTAGACAGCGAATTGCCTATTAAAGTCGGTGCTAGCCTACAAGCACCAAGCATGGACGACTAAAACGGTTTAAGATGGTGATGTTGAATTCATTCAGCCCACAGCAAATCAACTCCATTTTATTGTGGTATTTGGTTCAACATTCATTGTCCAGTTTTTCCAAACTCGTACAACATTATGGTTCCGTGGCTGCCGCAGTGCAGCCCGAACACCTCCTCACGTGGTCAGATGTGCGCATTCATGCCAACCATCTACAACGTGCCAAAGAATATCTTAGCCCTACAGGGCAACTCACCTTTGAACAATGTCTGAATCAACTACAACAGCAGTGCGATTTTGTATTAACTCTAGATGATGCTGATTATCCGAATCAGTTACACCCCTATGCCAATAAGCCACCCATTTTATTTGGACAAGGCAATGCACAGGCTTTGTTGCAAGCGCAAATTGCAATTGTCGGCAGTCGTAAAGCCAGCCCGCATGGCCGGCAAGTGGCTTATGATTTTGCTTATTATTTAAGTGAGCAAGGGTTCTTTATCAATAGCGGTTTGGCACAAGGTATTGATGAGGCCGCACATCAAGGTGCTTTGCAACATCAACGTACCATTGCAGTCATGGGCACAGGTTTGGACAGCACTTATCCAAGTGCACATCAAACCCTGCGCCAACAGATTGTGGAATGTGGTGGTGCCGTAATTACGGAGTTCTTACCGCAGACCAAACCCTTACAGCAACATTTTCCGCGACGTAACCGTATTGTCAGTGGACTCAGTTTAGGCGTGATTGTTGCTGAAGCCAGCTTAAATAGTGGCTCACTGATTACCGCAAAATTGGCAGCAGAGCAAGGTAAATTGATATTTGCCATTCCTGGACATATTTATAGTGAATTTCATCAAGGTTGCCATCAATTGATTCGTGAAGGTGCAATTTTAGTGGATCATCCTGAACAAGTAATTGAGGATTTAGCCCTACCCACCCAATGGCAATATCAACAAAACCAAATTGCGACAAACCCAGATCAGGTCACAGCAGTATCCACAGAAACAGAATCTCCTACACCACCAACAAAAGCAACGTTTCTAAGCACCACTACAAAAACAACCGATACAACCACACCGCACATTCCCGAGCATTTATTGACGCTGTATCAACAACTGGATTGGGTCGGACAAAGCATCGACTACTTGGCACAGCAACTAAATTTAGATATTGCCACACTCACCAGCGCATTAATGGAACTGGAACTCATGGGCTTCTGTTTACAACAATCAGGTTTATATCTGCGTTGTCGTCCCCACAAATAAGGTTCACAATAAGCGCCTATTTTCACGTTTCTGTTTAGGTAAAACTCCCATGATTACAACCTCTGTCACCGAAGCCGCTGCATGTCTACTACAAGGACAGGTACTGGCCTATCCTACAGAGGCCGTTTGGGGATTGGGATGTGATCCATATAATCAACAGGCATTTTTGGAAATTCTACGCCTGAAACAGCGCCCGATTGAAAAAGGTGTGATTTTGCTGGCAGGACATCTATCACAAGTGGAGCATTTGCTGCAGGATTTAACCCCAGAAATGCGAGATCGCGTGATTGCATCATGGACGAATACTCATCCTACAGATCGAGCGACCACTTGGTTATTACCCAGCACAGCCGCAATTCCAGAGTGGATTACAGGTCAACACCCCAAAGTGGCAGTGCGCGTAACCAATCATCCTTTATGTATGGCGCTATGCCATGCCTTTGATGGCTTTATTGTATCGACCAGTGCCAATCCTGCGGGACTGGACCCTGCACGCTCTTTGCAAGAAGCAACACAATATTTCCAACAACAATTGCACTACTTAAATGGTGATTTAGGTTTAAGCCAGCAACCCAGCCGTATTTTAGATGCAGAGACTGGGACAGTGATTCGCGCCTAGCTTTAGACAAATTTTAGATAAAAAAAAGCTCAACCATATAGGGATGGTTGAGCATAAAAAGGATGTGTATAAAAACACATCCAGAGGGTTTGAAAATCTTGCTGTTAATGATAACTCACTGATTATGAAAAACAGTAGGTCATTTCCAGTACGTGAATTATGGAGTATTTTAGTCGACTATACAAATAGATTTTTCCTATTAATCCAAGACAAATATTCGATGAAAGATTCATCTTTTTTTCTTAACAATTTAAATTATCTTACTATTTTTACAATTATTTTAGAAAAATTAAAAAAACTGTCATAATTCATAACGCTCAATACTGAATAAATTTTGAATAAAAGGTATTTTAAATATACCTTTAACTGACCAGTAAATAATCAATTAGCTCAACTTTTTGCTTGAATTTGTACACGTGTCTTCATTTGCGCCAACACAATCCCCGTTAAAATAATCAATCCACCGATACTGTGATAACTCCCCCACACTTCTGCCAACCAAAAATATGCAATAATGGCCGTAAAAACAGGCATCAAATTCATAAAAATACTGGTGCGATTGGGTCCTAAATATTGAACAGCTAACATCCATACCAAAGGCGCAATAATTGAAGGAAATATACCTGCATACAGCACACTTAAACCATTTTGACTATTTAAGTGATCTAAGCCGAACCATATAATAAATGGAAGATGATAAAGTAAGGTGAATATAATTTGCACATAAAGACTTAGCATGAGCGGCAATTTTAAATTCCATTTTTTTAAAAACACCCCATAAAAGGCGTAAAAAAATACCGCCAAAACCATGAGCATATCACCCGCATGCCCTGTCAGTTGACTGAGTTGACGTAAATCTCCTTGTGCAATTACATACAACAAGCCCAAAAATGAAATCATGCAGCCTAAAACAGCAAATCGTGTGGGAATCTCTTTTAAGATCAGCAACGAAACCAAGACCGTAAACATGGGAATAAATGCATTAATAATGCCCATATTAGTTGCAGTGGTGTAATTTGCTGCGGTATAGCTGAGACCTTGATACAGCACCAAACCAAATGCACTGAGCACTGCCAACTGTTTCAAATGGGGGCGAATCAACTCACGCTGCTGCCAAACTTTTGGCAATATCCATGGTGTCAAAATCAGAAAAGCAATCAACCAACGATAAAAACTGATACTGACGGGTGAAATATACGCTGCAACATAGCGCGTCACCGCAATATTTAACGACCAAATCAATACCGCAATCAATGGCAACAAAATTGCCCAAAATACGCCTTTATCTGATCGTATCATGTGTTCATCATCCTTGTTGTACCAAGCAGCATACCTGCTGTGAGACCTTATTCTATAACTGATTTGTGATGCAAAGTGCTAAAAAGCCCAGCGTCTATTTATGACACTTTTCTCTCAATTTATCCATCAATAAAACAAAATGCAGATACGAATGACATTTTTCTGCGCAATTTCACGGCTATACAGAACTTGGTCAATGCCGTAAATTTCTTTGCTTTAAAACTTGCTGTATCCAAAAATTACAGTTACAACAGTAGCGGTAAATACAAATTCTAGGAAGCAACTATGCGCACTTCAGTTTATGACATTGCAGTGAAGACCAATCAGGGTACGGAAACCACATTAAACCAGTATGCTGGAAAAGTGTTGTTGATCGTGAACGTGGCATCAAAATGTGGCTTGACTCCGCAATATGATGGCTTACAGCAACTCTACGCAGCAAAACAAGCACAAGGCTTAGAAATTTTAGCCTTTCCATCAAATGACTTCTTGGCACAAGAACCTGGCAGCGATGCAGAAATTCAAGAATTTTGCTCACTGAACTATCAGGTGAGTTTTCCATTGTTTGCCAAAATTCCAGTCGTGGGTGCAGAAAAGCATCCACTCTATACGGCTTTAACGCAAGCAATTCCTGAACGCATTGGTGAAGGCCCATGGTGGAAAGATTTGGTTGATTACGGCTTAACCCCAAATGAACCGCCTGAAGTGTTGTGGAACTTTGAAAAGTTTTTGGTGAATAAACAAGGTGAAGTTGTAGCGCGTTTTGCCCCAGATTTAACTGCAGATGACCCACGCATTGTAGAAGCAATTGAGGCTGAACTGGCTAAATGATTTTTTCATTCAGTATGTGAATACAGTTCATATAGTCTTTAAGTCCATAATAATTCAGCCCCCTTATCCTCTTGCGGAATATATTCCTCATCCTGAGCCATATATGGCGCAAGAGAAGGGACTATCCATGTCAATTCGACGCATGACTTATAATCATTTGTCATTTATAAAAGATGTTTAATACATAGCCATTTATTTAAAATTCACTATTTTTGATTTAGACAAAAATTAAGATTTGTTATCGGTTTGCAACAATCTGTTTTTTATTCATATTTTCGTTTTATATTCATTTTTATAGACTACCAAAATCAAATGAATATGAAAAATGTATCTTCGAAGACACTAGTTCCGTTTATGCTATTGAGTTCTGCCTTGCTACTCAGCGCCTGTGATCAAATGAACATGCCGCAAACACAAACAACAGACCAAGATGATTCCAGCACAAAATCTAATAGCACTGCAAACACAACCAATACCCCATTAAGCAGTGGCAATATGTTCTACATTGTGCGCGATGTTGCTGATCTACAGCTCAAAGCTGGTCAATATGTCGAACAACTGAATCAAACCAAGTCTGAGTTGCAAACCGCTGTAGATGCACAAGATCCACAACAATTACAGATTGCAGCGATTGAATTACAGCAGCAATTACAAGGCTTTAATCAAACACTAAGCAGCCTAGACTTAAAAACACAGGAAATTGATACCATCCGTCAAAATTTATTGACGGCTAATCAGCAAGTTTTGGCTTCGCCATTTTTAAATGGACAAGTCGATTTAAGCAAGGTGGACTTTAAAAAACTGGAACAGCAAATGGGAAATATTCAAGCTGAAATGCTAAAACTGGCGGGGATGATTTTACAAGGTGAGTCGAATCAGCCAACTGAAACCACCAATACAGCATCTTAAGCAAATATAAGGCTTCAATTCCAAACAACATAAAAAAAACCACCCTTTCGGGTGGTTTTTTCAATCTTAAACCAGCAATTACATTGCACGGTTTTTGATTTTGCGGATCGTTTCCAGCTGAGCAGCAGTTTCTGCAAGAGCAGCCAAAGCAGCAGCAGAGTCCAAATCGCTCTTTTGATTTGCTAGCAATTGTTCAGCGTGTTTACGCGCTTCAATAATTGCCGCTTCATCCAAGTTTTCTGCACGGACTGCTGTATCAGCAAGAACCGTAACAACATGCGGTTGAACTTCTAGAACACCACCAGATACAAAGATTAATTCTTCTGTACCGTTTTCCAAAATAACGCGGATCGCGCCAGGTTGGAGCAAAGTTACCAGCGGAGCGTGACCAGGCATAATACCTAACTCACCGCCAGCACCTTTAGCAATTAGCATAGTTACAGTGCCTGAGTACAAAGACTCTTGAACACTTACAACGTCACATTGCATAGTCGCCATGAGAATCTCCTAAATTAGGGAACTAATTAAAGTTTCTCAGCTTTAGCAATCACTTCGTCAATACCACCAACCATGTAGAACGCTTGTTCTGGGATGTGATCGTATTCACCAGCTAGAAGACCTTTAAAGCCACGAATCGTTTCTTTAAGCGGTACAAGTTTACCAGGAGCACCAGTAAACACTTCAGCTACGTGGAACGGTTGAGAGAAGAAACGTTGGATCTTACGTGCACGGTATACAGTAAGTTTGTCTTCTTCTGACAATTCGTCCATACCAAGAATTGCGATAATGTCTTTCAATTCTTTATAACGTTGAAGAACGTTTTGAACTGAACGAGCGATTTCGTAATGCTCAGTACCAACTACAAGTGGATCTAGCTGACGTGAAGTAGAGTCAAGTGGATCAATCGCAGGGTAAATACCTTGAGAAGCGATGTCACGGCTCAATACAACAGTTGCGTCCAAGTGAGCGAACGTAGTTGCAGGCGATGGATCTGTTAAGTCATCGGCAGGTACGTATACCGCTTGGATTGACGTAATAGAACCAGACTTAGTAGATGTAATACGTTCTTGAAGAACACCCATCTCTTCTGCAAGAGTCGGTTGGTAACCTACTGCAGATGGCATACGGCCTAGAAGTGCTGATACTTCAGTACCCGCTAGTGTATAACGATAGATGTTGTCGACGAACAATAGTACGTCACGGCCTTTACCGTTTTCGTCTTTTTGATCACGGAAGTACTCAGCCATAGTCAAACCAGTCAACGCTACGCGTAAACGGTTACCTGGTGGCTCGTTCATCTGACCGTAGACCATTGCTACTTTGTCAAGAACGTTAGAGTCTTTCATTTCGTGATAGAAGTCATTACCTTCACGAGTACGTTCACCAACACCAGCAAACACAGATAAACCTGAGTGAGCTTTAGCGATGTTGTTGATCAACTCCATCATGTTTACAGTTTTACCAACACCGGCACCACCGAACAGACCAACTTTACCACCTTTCGCGAACGGGCAAAGTAAGTCGATGACTTTAATACCAGTTTCTAGAAGGTCAGTAGAAGCCGCTTGTTCTGCATAAGAAGGCGCTTGACGGTGAATTGGTAAACGCTCTTCAGTCGCAACAGGACCAGCTTCGTCGATTGGGCGACCAAGAACGTCCATGATACGGCCAAGAGTCGCTGTACCTACTGGTACAGAGATCGGAGCGTTAGTGTTAGTTACGTTCAAACCACGCTTAAGGCCTTCAGTAGAACCCATTGCAATAGTACGAACTACGCCATCACCAAGTTGTTGCTGAACTTCTAAAGTAGTTTCAGTACCGTCAACTTGGAGAGCGTCATAGATCTTAGGAACGCTGTTACGTTCAAACTCGACGTCGATAACCGCGCCGATGATCTGAATGATACGACCGCTACTCATTGCTGTCTCCTCAATTCAAACTAATATATGTTAAACGGCAGCGGCACCACCAACGATCTCAGAAATTTCCTGAGTAATCGCGGCTTGACGCAGCTTGTTATAAATAAGTTGCAGGTTCTTGATCAATTCACCCGCATTATCAGTTGCAGCTTTCATTGCAACCATACGAGCAGACTGCTCACACGCGATGTTTTCGATCACACCTTGATACACCACAGACTCGATATAGCGAACCAACAAGCCATTTAAAAGCTCTTCAGCTTCAGGCTCGTAGATGTAGTCCCAACCGTATTGACGGTTAAGCGTCTTGTCTTCTTCAGCAGCTGCCAAAGGAACAAGCTGTTCGATCTTTTGGTTTTGAGTCATGGCGTTGACAAAGCCGTTAGAAACCAGATAAATACGATCTAATTCGCCTTTATCATAAGCGTCTAACATCACCTGTACAGAACCAGATAACTGTTCAAGACTTGGAGTGTCGCCCACTTGAGTGGTCGCACCAAGCACTTTACCGCCGTAGTTTTTAAAAAACGAAACCGCTTTTTGACCAATCAAAGCAAATTGAACTTCAATTGACTGCTCTTGTTGCTGTTGAACGTGTTTTACCACTTTCTTGAACAGGTTAATGTTCAAACCACCAGCAAGGCCACGATCTGAAGACACAATGATATAGCCAACGCGCTTAACAGGACGTTCAACCATATAACGGTGTTTATATTCAGGATTCGCTTGTACCAAATGAGCAATTACACGGTGCATATTTTCGGCATACGGACGGCCTTGAGCCATGCGCTCTTGCGCACGACGCATCTTAGAAGCTGCTACCATCTGCATCGCGCGAGTAATTTTCTGCGTGCTTTTGATACTAGCTACTTTGGCGCGAATTTCTTTTAAATTTGCCATACGCTTAACCTAGTATTCGAAAGCCCTTTCAGGCTTCCGAAGGTTGATTCCGTGAACCAAACCAACACCAATCTAGCAAGTTGCTAAATTAGTAAGTTTGAGTCGCTTTGAATTTTTCAATACCAGCTTTGAATTCAGCTTCGATATCTTTATCCCAAGCACCAGTCTCGTCAATTTTTTGCATTAACGCAGCGTGTTCTGAACGGAAGTAAGCAATTAACGCAGCGTCAAAGTCTACGATTTTTTTCACTTCTACGTCAGCCATGTAGCCTTCGTTAGATGCATAAACTGATACAGCTTGGTCAGCGATTGAGTATGGAGCATATTGTTTTTGCTTCATCAACTCAGTTACGCGTTGACCGTGTTCAAGCTGTTTACGAGTTGCTTCGTCAAGGTCAGAAGCGAACTGAGCAAACGCTGCCAATTCACGGTACTGTGCAAGTGCAGTACGGATACCACCAGACAATTTCTTGATGACTTTAGTCTGCGCAGAACCACCAACACGAGATACAGAGATACCCGCGTTCACAGCAGGACGAATACCCGCGTTGAACAATGATGTTTCAAGGAAGATCTGACCGTCAGTAATCGAAATTACGTTGGTTGGTACGAATGCAGATACGTCACCTGCTTGAGTTTCAATAATTGGCAATGCAGTTAATGAACCAGTTTGGCCTTTAACTTCACCGTTAGTGAATTTCTCAACGTAGTCAGCAGATACACGAGAAGCACGTTCAAGTAGACGTGAATGTAGATAGAATACGTCACCTGGATAAGCTTCACGACCTGGTGGACGACGAAGAAGCAATGAAATTTGACGGTAAGCAACAGCTTGTTTAGACAAGTCATCATAGATGATCAGAGCGTCTTCACCGCGGTCACGGAAGTATTCACCCATTGTACAGCCAGAGTATGGAGCCAAGAACAGCATTGCTGCTGGATCAGCTGCGGCTGCTGCTACAACAGTTGTATACGCCATAGCCCCAGTTTCTTCTAGCTTACGTACTACGTTTGCGATAGTTGATTGTTTTTGACCAACTGCAACGTAGATACATTTAATGCCAGAGTTTTTCTGAGCGATGATCGCGTCGATCGCCATAGCTGTTTTACCAGTCTGACGGTCACCAATGATCAACTCACGTTGACCACGGCCTACTGGGATCATTGTATCTACTGATTTATAACCAGTTTGTACAGGTTGATCCACTGATTGACGCCAAATTACGCCTGGTGCTACTTTTTCAACAGCATCAGAAAGTTTTGCATCAATAGGGCCTTTACCATCAATCGGGTTACCCAAAGCGTCTACGACACGGCCAAGAAGTTCAGGACCAACCGGAACTTCTAATACACGACCTGTACAACGAGCTTTTTGACCTTCTTGAAGGCTTAAGTAGTTACCTAAAACAACGACGCCCACTGAATCCTGTTCTAGGTTCAGTGCCATACCAAATAAGCCGCCGTCGAATTCGATCATTTCACCGTACATTGCATCAGCAAGGCCGTGAATGCGCACAATACCGTCGGATACCATAACAATGGTACCTTCGTTTTTAGCGGTCGCGCTGGTGTCCAGATCGCCGATACGCTGTTTAATGAGCGCACTGATCTCGGATGGATTCAGTTGTTGCATTGCGCTATACCTCAATCTTTTATTAGTTCAGTCTTCGCAATTAAGCTAAAAGACGTGTCCGCATTTTTTCAAGCTTGTTAAGCGCAGAATCATCTATCACTTGGTCGCCTGCACGAATAACTACACCCGCAATTAACGCTGGGTTCACTTCTACAGAAACATTTACTGCTGCAGCGAAACGTTTTTCTAACGCTTGAGCAAGAATTTGTTCTTGTACAGAAGTCAATGGGAATGCCGATTCAATCACAACATCCACAGTATTGTTATTCTGTGATTTGAGCTGTTCGTATTCTGCTTGAATTTCAGGAAGTAAAGCCAAACGGTTATTTTCAGCAAGCAATGTCAAAAAGTTTGACACTGCTGCAGTTTGGTCTTCACCTAAAACTTTGGCAAAAATACTCACCTGCTCAGCAGGCGTAAGCTCAGGGCGATTTAAGTAAGCTGAAAATGCTTCGTCTTGCACCGCAGCACTGAGCAAGTTAAGTGCTGTTGACCAAGTGTCAGTTGCACCTTGCTCAGAAGCGTAAGCAAATGCTGCTTTAGCGTATGGGCGTGCCAACGTCAAGAGTTCAGCCATAATCTGCCTCTCTCTTAAAGTTTAGCAGCCAGCTGAGTCAGCATGGCATTGTGAGCTTCTGCGTCAACTTGCTGGCTAAGAATTTTCTCTGCACCAGTTACTGCAAGCGCAGCTACTTGTTGACGTAATTCTTCGCGAGCAGAATTGATTTCTGTATCAACAGCTTCTTTCGCTTGTTGACGGATACGCTCACCTTCAGCAGATGCTTGGGTACGCGCTTCTTCTACCAATTGTGCTGCCCGACGATTCGCTTGTTCGATCAATTGAGCCGCTTGTGCTTTAGCTGCATCTAATTCAGCTTTCACTTGAGCTTGCGCATCGGCAAGGTCAGCTTTGGCTTTTTCAGCTGCATTTAAGCCGTCAGCAATACGACGCTGACGCTCACTAATCGCATTGATTAGTGGTGGCCATACAAACTTCATGCAGAATGCGACGAAAATCGCAAATGCAATCGCTTGGCCAAACAATGTGAGGTTGATATTCATTGCAAATTCCTCAAATAGTGAATTTCGGAATTAAGCTGATTAACCTACAAATGGATTAGCGAAGATGAAGAACAAGCCAATACCAACACCGATCATAGGCACAGCATCAAGAAGACCCGCGATTAAGAACATACGAGTTTGAAGTTGTGGAGCCAATTCTGGTTGACGAGCAACAGCTTCAAGGAAGCGACCGCCTAAAAGACCAAAACCAATCGCAGTACCTAAAGCACCGAAAGCGATCAAGATAGCAGATGCAATTGCAACTAGACCTAAAGTGAGTTCCATGATAATTCCTCAGAGGTTAGGTTTTATACCAAATTAAGTTAAAAAATTGTGTGCCCAACCATCGGTTGACAGTTAGGCAGTACCATTAATGCTTTTCGCTTGCCATACTCATGTACACGATTGTCAACATCATGAAAATGAATGCTTGTAGCGTAATAATCAAAATGTGGAAAATCGCCCAAGGCACAGACAATGCCCACTGGATCCAGAACGGTAATAACGCGATAAGAATGAAGATTAACTCACCCGCATACATGTTACCGAATAGTCGTAGAGCCAATGAAACTGGTCGCGCCAAGAAAGTAGTCAATTCCAACAATAAGTTGAATGGAATTAAAAGCACTTTAGCAACTGGATTACTTGGGTTAAATGGGTTAAGTGCTAACTCACCAACGAAGCCGCCAATTCCTTTTTCACGAATACTATAGAAAATAATTAAGAAGAATACAGAAATAGACATACCTAAGGTAATGTTTGGATCTGTAGTCGGAACAATTTTAAAGTAAACCTGATGAGGATCTACACCCAGCATAGAAGCAATCGCCTGTTGAGCTACATAAGGAATAAAGTCAACAGGGATTAAGTCCATCAAGTTCATGAGGAAAATCCACACGAAAATAGTTAATGCTAGGGGTGCAATTAATCGAGACTTCCCGTGGAAGGTATCACGTACACTAGAATCCACAAACTCGATAATCACTTCAATTGCTGACTGGAATTTGCTAGGTACGCCCGCATTTGCAGCTTTCGCCACGATCCAGAACAACAAACAGAAGATCAGACCAAGTCCAATAGACCAACCCATTGAATCCAAGTGAATAGCAGTGAACCCCATCTGTTGAGCTTCTTCAGCAGACTCAGCCAACTTCCATGAACCGTCTGGCATTTTGCCATAGGTCATATTGGTCAAGTGATGCTTGATATACTCGGTCGAAGTAAGGGCATGTTCTTCAGCAGCCATAAATCACACCTGGTCAATGTAAAAAACTAATAGAATAAACGAACATCGCGTGCTGCTTGATATCTCGCCTATTCCTGAAAAACTTTTCAATTTTTGCTGCGTTTAGACTCGTTTTTGTAATCGTGACACCCAAAATGGCGCAACCCACGACATGCTTTGAACGAGCATAAAACCACAAAACAATGCCACCGGGGATAACGGCTGTACATTGCTTAAAATTAAAATGAATCCTACGATCACGATTGCAAACTTACCGAGCATTCCTCTATACATGTTCGAAAGAACCTGTCTGGACGCTCGTGCACCTGCTGCTCGAAACGACTGCCATGAAAAATAACAACTTGCCAACCAACAAACACTCGCACCAAGTGCAGCGCTTAAGGCAGCCGTTGAGTCTTTCAAGACCCACGCTATCAGGGCTGAAACTGGAATCATAAATGCTTGTAAGAAGACCAAAGCTTTAGCTAATCGTCGGTCAATCAAGCGACTAGTTCGGCTCATTTTTTTATCCACTCACAGCATTAATGCTTGACAAGTTCAACTGATGATCGTTTTTTATCGCAGGCATTATAGAGTTAGCCCCCTGAACATGCAATCGTTTCCCGACCTTAGTCGTGATTTTTTGCATGTTAGTCTCGGAATTGTCATATTTCAATTTTGCTTAAAAAATGCATCATTTTCGTGCATTTAATACACAAGCCTTGGTTTGCTTGGCCAATTGCTGCCACGCTTGCACAAAATCATCTGCGCCGCGCATGCTTTCATCGACCTTTTGAAACACAATTGGATTCAATTTCATATACTGATTTTTACTGGCATGTCCTTCAGCAAGGAGGCACATTTTTGGATTTGGACGGTGATCGTTCAAATATTTGATTTGAGCAACCGTAGGGGCAATATGCGGATCATTGGTCAATGAACCTGCAAATTCTAAATTTAAGGCACGTTCTAAATATTGATAGGCATCGTGATAAGCCCAATATGGCTGTGCTGCGGTTTGAGTCTGAAATTGACTTGCACTTTTGAACAAGCTCTGCGCGAAGGCACGTGCGTTGTTCCAGTATGCATCGCGATGTTCAGGCATTTGCTGAGAACGCAGTGCGGCAATAAAAAAACCTATACGCACTGCATTATTTGGGTCTAGCCAGACATGGCTGTCTATTGTATGTTTTAATGCTGAACCACGTTCTGAACGCTGTGGCAAAGTTTTCATAATGCCCGTATCTAATAAAGCACTTGCTTTAGGATTTTGATGTAATACACGTTCTAGCGGCGCTTCATGCGCTTTACCCAACCAAATAATTAAACCCGCATCTTGGATCATTTTTCGATGTGCAGGCGTGAGCGATACATCATGCCCTGTTTGATCTGCCAGTAATAAAGTGGGTGTTTCGATATTTTTTGTGACTTTTTGGGCAATCAGATAGATAGGATGTGTAGACACCACCAAAGCCTGCGCCATGCTGACAGTACTGCACAACACCAATAAACAGAAACTAAATAAACGAAACATTGCGACATATCACGAAAAATCGATAAATGTTATAGTATAACAAATTTATAAAAATACCTATGTATAATCGAAACTGATTACGCTTCATGCTAAGATTTACTGTCGTTTTTCTTTTAAAGTTCAACTGGGGTGGCTATGAGCTTATGTTCGCACGAGCATCACAATGCATTGCATGGCGTTCACGACCATCACAATGTTCATCAACGTCTTGTCGAAGCTGAAAGTTTATGCGCGGCAACAGGTGCTCGCTTAACACCGCTACGTAAAGAAGTACTGGAACTCATTCTCAAGGCATCTGCACCAATGGGTGCTTATGATTTATTGGCGAAAATTAAAAGTGAGTCTGATCGTCCTGCAGCACCGCCAACAGTGTACCGTACTTTGGATTTTTTACTGGAAAAAGGACTCATTCACCGTTTGACTTCTATCAATGCCTATATTCCTTGTTGTCATCCACGCGAAGGACACCAAGCGGCGTTTTTGATCTGTACGGAATGTAAAGTCGTTAAAGAAGCTTCAGCGCAAGGTTTATTAGAGCAACTCGATCAATTGGCAGCCTCTGACCGCTTTAGCCCGCATCACAGTATTATTGAGATTTCTGGAAAATGTCAGCAGTGCAACAGCAAATAACCACTGCACCACTCATCGCCTTGCACAATATTCAGGTGCGAATAGATGAGCGCGATATTTTAAAAAATGTCAATTTTGAATTGCATGCAGGTGAAATTGTCACACTCATTGGTCCGAATGGCGCAGGAAAATCGACTTTAATTAAAGTCTTGCTTGGTATTGTCAAACCGAATGCAGGCAAGCTAGTAAATGCTCGCAAGCTGACCTTTTCTTATGTACCGCAAAAGTTTAATCCTTCTCACAGCTTGCCTTTAAGAGTGAAAGATTTACTGGCTTTAGAAAAATGCCCAGACGCAATTAAAGCAGAAATTATCCGCGATACTGGGATTGCCAAACTGCAAGATTCGAAAGTACAACAACTGTCTGGTGGTGAGCGACAGCGGGTTTTACTGGCACGTGCTTTATTGCGTCAACCCGATGTTTTGGTACTGGATGAGCCGATGCAAGGACTGGATATTCAGTCCGAAGCTGAACTGTATGACTATGTGCGCAACTTACCGCGCAAATATGGCTGTGCGGTGTTGATGGTGTCGCATGATTTGCAATGGGTCATGCAAGGCACGCACCGAGTGGTCTGTTTAAACAAACATATTTGCTGCAGCGGTTTGCCCGAGAATGTACAACAACATCCTGAATATCAAGCTATTTTTGGAACCAATCGGGTGTTTTATCAACATCACCATGAACACTGTGCACATGGAGATCATGCCGAGCCTTGTCAGCATGATTCACGTCCTCATATTCACCCTGAACCGGAAGCTTAACCCATGATGGATTGGCTACAATTGCTGTTACCTGCATGGATCATGGGCAGTTTGTTGGTATTTTTGACAGCCCCACTGGGCTGTTTAATGCTGTGGCGACGCATGTCCTTTTTTGCCGATACGATGGCACATGGTACGTTATTGGGTGTGGCAATTGCAGGCGCGTTAAGTTTACCTCTGTGGATGGGCGTGACATTCTTGGCATTATTATTGGTGGGTGTTTTGTGGATTTTACATGATCCACGGTTGCCGAATGATGCATTATTGGCGCTCTGCTCTGCGACCTTGCTCTGTTCAGGTTTGCTCTTTATTCAACATATTCCGAGTTTGCGTCCTGAGTTGCTGAGCTATTTATTTGGCGATTTACTCACCATTTCATGGGCAGATTTACCTGTATTTGCCCTAGTGATTATTGTTGCTTTAGCGGTGCTGTATAAATTTTGGCAGACACAAATTCAAATTGCAATTGACCCTGATATTGCGGTCAGTGAAGGCGTGAATGCCCAATGGCAACGCCTGATTTTTATGTTGTTGTTGGCATTATTTACGGTATTGGCTTTACGTGCAGTCGGCTCTTTATTGATGGGCGCTTTATTGGTGATTCCTGCTTTAACCGCACGTTTATTGGCACACTCACCAAAACAGATGGTGATTTGGGCATTTGTGATGGCGCAGATTGGGGTAACCGTCGGTTTATGGTCAAGTGCAGGTTTAAACATTTCAACAGGCTTGAGTATTGTGATGACGATGGCAGTGATTTTTGCTGTGATTTTTAGCATTCAAAAAGTCAGAAAGATGGCTTAAGCCAATGAGCTAAATGGATGCCATGCGATTGCATGGTTTTTGGATATATACCATTATTCCGATTAATACATTAGCATCAATCTTTGTAAATAATTTTTTGGGTAATAATATTCAAAGAGCTGCCTTTCAGCAGCCGTCAGCTTAGTTTTGAACAGCACAAATACTGACTATAAATAAACAAGTCATCACGTATGCCAAACTCGGATCAAAATAAACCACCAATGTATCAAACATTGGAGTAAACCCAAGAATTAAACCCGCTGAGCTTGCTTTCTTCAGTTGTGACATATTATCACTCCTTAAAAAACTGTTGCGGGTCTCTTGATGAGTTAGGTACGCAACGCTCAGACTATTGCTACTTAATTTCGTTTTAAAACCAGTTGCGATGGGTAAGTAGCAATCCTAACTGGCCAATAACCATTCTAGTTATCAATAACAATTATTTCAATTACTTACTTTATCACTGATGCACCAAACTTAACAAAAATGCAGCACCCGCAAATAAGGTCGCAAAAGTACGATTCATGACTTTTTGCTGCTTCGGTGATCTTAACAAACGTAAAACTTTTGCAGCCAAGCCCGTATAGCCCGCCATCACAATCAAATCAATACTGATCATAGTTGCTGCCATAATCAGATACTGAATCCATTGCGGTTTCGACAAATCTAAAAACTGTGGCAAAACTGCCAATAAAAACACAATCGCTTTTGGATTGCTCATGTTGACCAGAAAGCCGTACATCACCAGTTTTCCAGCAGATTTTCGCGTCAGCTCATGCTGAATTTCAATCGACTGTGCAGGCGCTGCCCATTGCAAATACGCCAAATATAACAAATATGCCACACCAAACCATTTCACAATTAGAAATGCCCAAGGCGTTGTCGCAAATAATACCCCTGCCCCTGCGGCTACAATCGCGATTTGCAATAATAAAGCGAGTTGTAGACCAATCGCATTCCAATACCCATGTCGAAAACCATAATTCAAACCACTCGACATAGATGCTATTGCACCTGCGCCAGGTGAAACACTAATCACCCAACAGGCCAACATAAACGCTATCCAAACTTGATAAGACATATATCGCCGCTTTTCACAAGACAGCGCATTATATGATATTTCACTTAATCTCATGACTAAAAAACGTGGAATAAAAATCGGGTTGAGGCTATTAAGCCTGCATACAATCAGGCACAATAACGTCAAATTTATTGAAAACAACAAATTTTCAGGAGCTATACATGACTGCCCAATCAGTAATTTTGCCACTACCTTCAGATCATGCTCGCTTTCTAGTGTTACGTTTAAAAGATTTAAGCATTACTGAGTTAAAAGAAAAATTGGCTGACTTGTTTAGCACACGGGATCGTTTGATTACCCAACATCCACATGCCCAAATTAAAACTGGCGTCGCTTTTGGTCCTGAACTGTGGGCACAACTCTATGAGCAATCTCCAGATGGTTTTAAACAATTACAACCGATTCAAGGGGCGTACCCAATGCCTGTCGTGCCTGCCGATGTGATTATTCATCTCGCGAGTGCCCGTTCAGATATTTGCTTTGCGCTCAGTCAGGCCTTTTTTGAGGGCATTCAAGACAAAATTGAAGTCTTGGATGAACGGGTCTGTTTCCGTTATTTTGATGGACGCGACATGACGGGATTTATTGATGGTACCGAAAACCCACAATTTCCAGATGATCGTGCCGAAGTTGCACTTTTAGGTGAAGATGCAGGCGTGTTTGCCGATGGTTCTTTTATTTTTGCACAGCGCTATTGCCACGATTTAGAAAAATGGAAAAAGCTCAAAGTCGATGCCCAAGAGCATGTGATTGGACGCACCAAACTTGAATCGATTGAATTAGACGAAGATGTACAACCTGAAAATTCGCACGTGTCACGTACAGTCGTTGAAGATGATGCAGGCGATGAAATGGAAATTTTGCGCCACTCTTTACCGTATGGTGATGGCAAGGGCGATCAGGGTTTATTCTTTATTGCCTATACCAAAGATTTGAGCATTATTGATGCCATGTTAGAACGTATGTTTGGTACTTCAGGTGATGGCATCCATGACCGTTTATTGCACTTTGTGACTGCCATGGATGGCGCATATTACTTTGCCCCAAGTGAGGAGCTACTAGAAGAAGTCTTAGAAGACTGATCTGTCATCAGTATGGAGTCGTATAATATCAGCGACTTCATACTATTTGCCTGTGTTTCACAAGCCTATCTATAAAAGCTGTTTCAGCAATATAATTTTTCAAATAAATAAGCCTCTACCTAAAATTTATCCTACATCATATTGGTCTTCATATAACCAAGCACTGATTCATTCGGGAAGTATTAACATTTGGTTCGATCCCGCTACGCATGAATATGCGCCATCAAAAGACAAATAAGGATGAAATCAAACCTTCACTAACGCACTCTCCAATGCTGCTTAATGATTTAATCCTTATTGGGGTCTGTCTTTACCTGTGCTCACTGGATTTGTAAAAAGTCTGCTTAAATTTTTGCGAATTAAATAGGACATCGCCAGATTACAGCATGCTTTGTAGAAGACAAAAGTATATTGATATTGCAATCAGCTACCCAAAAAGTAGCGATGGGCTGCATATACGCAAGGACTTTACAGGCTTAAAGTTTCTAGGTAAGGGAGAATGGAAACGCATGCCACATGGAAAGATACAAAGAGCTGCTCGCTAGAGCGAAATAAATGACTTCGCACAGTTAATCATACGAAGCAATTCTTCTCAGGTAGGACCCTATGGAAAATGGACAGGGTATCATCGGCGCACTTAGTTGAAACAAAGATACATTGTATCAAATACTTAGGAGATAATCTCAGTGCAAGGCATTATGATAGCGAACTCAATGAGATGTATGCAAATGTAACAGTCCTCAACAGATGTACGCAGTTAAGTCGAGCACTTACCTAGTAACACCTTAAATTGGGCTGAATTCGGGGTGCTTTGCCTTTCCAATCTTTGTGCACCCAAGCCAATACAGCAAAGAGTGAACTTTGCATGGTTATGCTCGTTGCTATTTTTATCGTGGCGCTATCTAACTTGGCAATTATCTAGAGCGTAAAATGAATAAAGCAATAAATGGAATTTGCATTTACCAGCTTGTTAAGCAGTGATTTTGATGATCCTCTCTCTAACTATTGATGATAAATCAACAAACATGACACATTACGTTACTCTGCAATAAAGACAATCTTTAACCACTATGCTACAACTGAGTTGTAACGTCAAAAAAGGGGATGTGAAGAAATTTATTGTTTTTTATCAAACTTTTTTTATTTTACTTGGTCATCTCTGCTTTCTACATAAAAGGGTCATCATTAAGTTTTAGCATAATAAAAGCATGCAAATGCCTTACATATATAACTGCTATTCGGGAGCGAACATGAATAACAGCCAAAATTATGTCAAACAAATTAAAAATGCTAAACGTGGAGGATACACGCCTACCATCGCCAAAGACATCAACAAACATAAGATTCAAAAAGCCATTCGCCTAATTGAACAATGGAGAACGCTCGCAAATGAACTTAAACCACAAATGCAACTGGATATGGCCTTTACCTTAGAGGAATGTGCACAAGATTTAGACCGCATCTTAAGAAGTAAATAATCGCTTTTTCACACTTTACTTCAAGTTATTTTCTTCCTTGAGCCCACTCGCTGGGCTCATTTCCTAAACCTTCTGTGTAATTTCCTCATTTGTAATATGCAAAACACTGCATATAAACTCTGCAAAAACGCTATGCCTTGCATTAAACGGTTACTTTTTGGCTTGCGCACAGGTAAAAATTCTGTAAAATTCTTTACACAACGCCGGCATAGCTCAGTTGGTAGAGCAACTGACTTGTAATCAGTAGGTCCACAGTTCGAATCCGTGTGCCGGCACCATATTCAACCTCATAAGTTTCTAATTTATGAGGTTTTTTGTTTATATACGTATATTTTATCTCACTCATTCTGCCCGAATAGCCAAAATTATTCAGGACATCGATCTATCTGCAAAACTTAAACCGCAATACAGGATTGTGATTTTTAGCTTGTAAAATGTATTTTATAATTGACTTTGTTGCATAAAATATTGATTTTTAAATTTTTATATAAATTTAAGTTAAAATAAATATAATTAATCATAGTGTTAGTTGTTTGTACAACAAATCCGTCCACAATTATAAAAAGTCACGATCATATTCTTTTTTGATGACAAAGCCGTGGCTTATGTCAGAGATCAATTGACTTTTGGCGCAAAAATTTTACTAAAGCAGTTTCGTGTGGTAGCTGAGATTTAAAACCAATCATAGAAACCCAAACACCGAAAACTTCATCATCTATCAGCCGATTACGATTGATTAAGATTTTTCCGCACTCACCTGAACATATTTAATCCAGCCATCTGTATAGAGCTTGGCACATAAACGTGCGGTCATAGCAATTTTAAACCAGTCTACATCTCGCCTTTGCACTCGATGCCTGAGATGCTGATTCACATAATCAGCAAAACCTGCTAGCACCTGGGCCGATAAATCTTCCACTTGAATCTGTTTAAATTCAAACTGTGCTAAGACTGCCCGAAGCTGACTTTCAGACATTAGATCTTTAAAATTGACATCGGCAGATTTTAATAAGGCACGATATTGCAGCTGTTTGAATACATGCGTTGGCGCTTGCTCTGCCCAAATTAAATAATGAAAGCCCATGCGTCCATTTGAATTCAAAACTGCACTCACCTGACTTAAAAAGGAATTCAAATGACTGTGATATGCCGCATCGATACAAAACACCACATCAAAACGGGGTTGTGGAAAAAGTGCTTGTAAATTTAAAAATGAAGCAGCGTGAATTTTAATATTTGAATTTAAATGTTGTCGAATCCACTGCACATGATGATCTTGTAGCTCAATAGCCTCAAGCTGTTGTACTTGATAGTGTTCTAACCAGTATTTAAGACTAGCACCTTGCCCACAGCCTAAATCCAACACAGCGTCTTTTGAATTTAAACGGACTGCTGCGGCCAAATGCGCGGCTAAATTTTGACATGCAGCAGGATAATCATATCCCACTGCATCTGACCAATAACCTAGATTGCTCCACGGCAACGCAGAATCATCTCCCAAATATGCCGCATGAATGGCATATTTATGTTTTGGAAAGTGCGAGCGTATCACCTGTTGCCATTTCATGCTGACTCAGTCTAATTCAGTAAAGATGAATAGACTTAATAACCTAATTGTGGCGCAACCTCAACTTGTGGTTTTAAATCAATAAACGGTAATGGCGCACCAAAAATTTCTGCAATATGCATGGCTGAGGTCACTGCAGATTCTAAAATAGGCAAACCATCACACGACCATGAACCACAGAAGAACACTTTACGATTGTCTTGATGATGCCGTTGCTGCAACTCTTTGTTTAATGCCACTGTCTTTGAATCCACTACAGCGCGGGTTAAAGTCACCGTTGAAATGATCTTTTTCGGATCAATTGGTGTGACTGGACGCCATGTTTGGAACACTGGAGATTTGCCGACCAACGTTGGTTCAATCGAGTTAAGCCATACCGTAAATTGCTGACGGGTAAATTTACGATCCATCATATAACTTAAAACTGACCAGTCTTTACGTTTTGGCGGCATCACCGTTTGATCGGTGTGAATCACCAAATCACCCTGCTCGAATTTGAATTGTTTAAGCAATTCAATATCTTCAGAAAATTGTTGATTATCTAAGAAGTCTTGAACTTTCGTGGTTGGCGTTGCAATTACCACACGGTCAAATGTTTGCGACTGACCTGCAGAATTTTCAACAACCACACCATCTTCTTTTTGATGAACGCGAGTGATCGCTGCACCACTTTCAATATTAATGCCTTCAATCAACTTATCAACCAATGCGGGCGTGCCACCTTGTAAACGCAATAACGCATCACCATCAGTTAATTGACGTAAAAACACCAATAATGGTTTTGCTGGCCATTCGCCAATGGTCTTAGGGTCACAAGTACAAATGGTGTAAAGCACTGGCATCACTGCACCATGCCAAAACACTTCTTCAATCTCGTTGCGATTGATAAATTCCGCAAGGGTGATGTCTTGGTTCTTGGATTTAAAAAATTTAGCAATAGCTGTTTTTAACTGCAACATGCCTTTCACTAAACGCCAGCCGTATTGCTGAATTCCTTTACGGTTGTTAATGATGGGAAAATTACCAATACGAGTACGACTTGTGGTCAACCAAGTTTCGGTACGATCTTCAAATAACCAACTGCACGCCATATAAGTACGCACAGGATAAGTTTTAATGCCTAAATGTGTGGCCAAGCTGAGGGTGTTTTTCCACAAATGTGGATTCATGACCCGTAACGGCGCATCAATTAAACCATCTTCAAATTCGATGCTATGACTGTCCATTCCACGACCAGGCAGCGCCTCAAAAATTGTAATGTTATGCCCTGCATCTTTAAGAATTCTTGCGGTAGCCAGTCCAGCCATACCACTACCGATCACTGCGATATCCAAACCGATCATCCATCTTTTTACATACTTTATGAAATTATGAACCATGCCTAAGGAAAATGAGCTATTAAAAACTACCAGATTGAGTACTTTTCACAGAGAAACAACACAAAGAGTATTGGCAATATGATTACATTTTCTAACAATCAGAAGATGTTTAAATAAGCCTTAGAATTTATTCATATTATTTCTTTAATTCCATAAATAGTTTTCTAAACCATATAGATAAATTAACCATTTTTATAATTTTCGTTTTACAAATAAATCTCTAAACGCTATGATAGTAGGCACATAATTAATAACTAAATCACAGATAATTATCATAAAGAATATGATCAATCCGCTAAAACTAGAAATTTGACAGCGCCAAAATAACAAAAGCCTCTGTCGGAACATCGACATGAGGCTTTTTTTTGGCTAAGATTTTTTAAAACTTAACCCGCTTGATGTTGAACGGGAATTTCACCGAACTTACCTTGATTAAAATCTTCAAAAGCTTGAATGATTTCCTGCTTGGTATTCATGACAAATGGACCATAGCCTTAAATAGGTTCATTTAGTGGCTTGCCTGTCAGCACTAAAAATTGCGTATCTTGCAGTGCTTCAAGCTGAATTAACGCATCGCCATCTTGAGCAAACAAGACCACTGAATGATCTTGCACAAGCTGACTGCCATTGACCCGCACTTCACCCGCCAACACCACCAATAAAGTGTTGTGGTCTACAGGTATATGCAGCGATTGGGCCTGTGCAGCTTTCAGTTGCCCATCCCAAACATTAACAGGGCTAAAGGTGCGAGCAGGTCCAGATTGCTCGGCGTACTGACCTGCAATAATGCGTAAATGCCCCGCCTGATTTTCAAACTCAATTTTCGGAATATCTTGAGATTCAATGGCTTGATAGCGTGGTGTCGTCATTTTATCTGCGGCAGGCAAATTGACCCAAAGCTGTACCATTTCAAACAATCCGCCTTGTGCTGCATAGTCTTTGGAATGAAACTCCTCATGCACCACACCTGCACCTGCTGTCATCCACTGCACATCACCTGTTTTGATGGTGCCACCACCGCCTGCCGAATCTTTATGCGTCACTTCGCCTTGATAGGCAATCGTCACCGTTTCAAAACCACGGTGTGGATGTGAACCCACACCATGCTGTGCCGTAGTTGCATCAAAATGATACGGCGCTGCATAATCCAAAAGTAAAAATGGACTGATCGCCTGACCTAAACGGTCATAAGAAAATAGATTTTTAACGGGAAAGCCATCGCCTACCCAATGCATGTTTTGGTTGCGATATAAACCGATTATTTTTTTCATGTGTTACACCTATTGCTAGGAGAATAGATATTTTAATCTTAATCGTTCGTCACACCCCAACCTAGTGCAAATTTGGCATACAGCATTGCAAGAATAGAATACTCGTGCCGAAACTGAGGCTATACATGCTCAAACAAATTATGGGCATAAAAAATCCAGAAACAAAGTTCTGGATTTTAAAATTGAGTGTGATGATTCGATTAGATTTTACCGACCAAATCAATAGATGGTGCTAGGGTTGCATCGCCTTCTTTCCACTTGGCAGGGCAAACTTCGCCAGGATGTGCATGCACATATTGCGCTGCTTTTACTTTACGCAACAGCTCTTGAGCATCACGACCAATACCGCCTGCATTAATTTCTACAATCTGGATTTTCCCTTCAGGGTCAATCACGAATGTACCACGATCTGCCAAACCTTCTGCTTCAATCAGCACTTCAAAGTTTTTAGCCAAGGTCCAAGTTGGGTCGCCAATCATTGGATATTGAATTTTTTTGATTTCTTCTGAAGTGTCGTGCCACGCTTTATGGGTAAAATGCGTGTCTGTAGAAACTGAGTAAATTTCCACACCCATTTTTTGGAATTCAGCATATTGATCGGCTAAATCTGCAAGTTCAGTTGGGCACACAAAAGTGAAATCTGCAGGGTAGAAAAACACCACTGACCATTTGCCAATAAAGTCTTGATCAGATACTTCAATAAATTGACCATTGTGGTAAGCGGTTGCGTTAAATGCTTTGACTTGGGTATTGATTAAACTCATGGATAATTCCTCATTTCATTTCAGGGATTGCTTATCTTGTGTAGTTAGAATACGAAAAACCAATGAATCGGTAAAACAGTGTTTTTTTATAAAAATAATCGGATTTATGAATTAATAATCCTATCATAGTTTGAAATTTAATCGAGAAAATAGATATTTGCTGTATATCTGCATAAAAAACCCTTTGTCGAAACAAAGGGTTTGGAGGATGATTTACCGTTTTAACTTAAGTTAGAACGGCAAATCATCATCTAAATCTGCTGGTGCAGTTGCAGGCGCAGCTTGTGGCTTCGGTGCAAAACCACTCGGGTTATTGTTGGCATAGCCGCCACCCTGATTTTGGTTAAAACCACCTTGATTTTGATTCGCATAACCTGTGGCTGGAGCTTGGTTATTGTTAAAACGTGGTTGAGCAAACCCACCATCTTGCTGGTCAGATTGTCCACGGTTCGAAGAATCGAGCATTTGCATTTGATCACCACGAATTTCAGTGGTGTAACGCTCTTGACCGTTTTGATCGGTCCACTGACGTGTACGCAATGAACCTTCAATATATACTTTAGAACCTTTGCGTAAATATTGCTGCGCAATCTCGCCTAAACGGTTATGTAAAACAATGCGATGCCACTCTGTTTGCTCTTTACGCTCACCTGTATTTTTGTCTGTCCAGACATCACTGGTTGCGATAGAAAATTGAGTGAGAGACCCCCCATTTGGGAAAGTTTTTGTTTCAGGATCACGACCTAAAGTACCCACTAAAATGACTTTATTTACACCACGCATTAGATGTTTTCTTCCTATTTGTTTCTATTATTTACTTTATAAGAGTTATGCTTAAATGGCTACCTCTTTCCCAAACAAGTGCGTTAATTGTTGTCGCGCAGCATCATCAATATGCTGTTTATCAACCTTTACATACGCCACTTGTTGGTCAGACATCACCACGACCTCTTCAATACCACGAATTGCCAATAACTGAGAAGTCCATTCATCTGTTTCTCTATTCTCAGGCAAGCGCAACACCAAAGACGAAAGATAGCGCGGCTGCGCCAATCCAAAACTAACAAGCAGCCAAATTATAGCAATCGCAGTCAAAATACTCCAACCCATTGCGGTGTGGTTGAGCATCAACAATTGCCCACCAATCATCCCACCAAAAAATGCTCCCAAAAACTGACTGCTCGCATTCACACCCATCGCGGTGGCTTTAGATTGAATTGGTGCAGCCTTTGACAACCACGAAGGTAATAACGCTTCCATAACGTTAAAAGCAATAAAGAATAAACCCAAACCCAATAAAAGGATGTACTTCGATTCAAACCCAAAAATCAGCACCAACAGACCTAAAATAATACCTGCAATTGCAGTCAGGAAAATGCCACGCATTTTGCGATATTTTTCTGCCAAAACAATGCTTGGAAATGCTACGAACAGACTGACCAACAACAATGGCAAATACACCCAACCATGATGCTGCAAAGGAATATCGGCAAATTGGATTAATTGCGAAGGCACATAAATAAACATGGCAGTAAGTAATAAATGTAGGGTAAATACCGATACATGCAGGCGGTTTAAATCGCCCATTTTCAGGACCTGCTTTAACTGAGTGATATAGCCTTGCTGAAAATTACGATGATGACGCGTGACTTTAGGCACCAATAACAGCATGAGAATTGCTGCTAGTCCCATTACTGTAGTCACCCAAAACAGCCCTGAAATACCAACTAGACCTGTCAGCCACGGTCCTAAACTAAAGGCCACCACAAAGGACATACCGATACTCATACCCATCACCGCCATGGCTTTCATGCGGTTTTCTTCACGGGTCACATCGGCTAATAATGCCATCACCACAGCAGATACCGCACCACCACCTGCAATGGCACGTCCAATAATCACGCCATAAATGGTGTCGGACATGGCTGCAATTGCACCGCCTAAAGCAAACAGCAATAAGCCCAAAACCACCAATGGCTTACGGCTATAACGGTCTGCAATCAAGCTAAATGGAATTTGCAAAATGGCTTGGGTAAGTCCATAAACACCAACGGCGAGACCAATGAGTGCAGGAGTTGCGTATTGATATGACTGCCCTACCACTGAAAATACAGGAATAATCATGAACAGACCCAACATGCGCAATGCAAAAATACTGCTTAAAGCAAAGGTCGAGCGGCGTTCTAAGGCATTCATCATATCAACCGACTAAAACTAAATAATTTTGAATTTGCAGATATCCTACAACATTCAGCTTAAGGATGCTGATTTTTCCAGATGTTTATTCCCCCAAGCTTTCGATTTCAATAAAAAGGGCGCAACGCTGTGCACCCCAATTTGCATTTTATACGGTCTTCGTCACTGTATTATTCTATGATTTCGCAACAATATAGTAACGGACATCAGCATAGCCTTAACCCGCTTTTGCCTGACGTTTTTTAAATTGAATAGACGCAATCACCGCCCAAACAATAAAGGCAACACCAATTAAACCTGTCACCACTTCTGGCACATGCAAGCCTGTACCGCTGGCAATCATAATAAAGGCCAACGCACCAATCGCATAGTGCGCACCGTGTTCAAGGTAAATATAAGCATCCAACGTGCCTTTTTCGACCAAATAAATCGTCATCGAACGCACGAAAATTGCACCAATCGCCAAGCCTAACATGATGATCACCACGTCAGAGGTGATTGCAAATGCACCAATGACACCATCAAAACTGAACGAGGCATCTAGCACTTCTAGATATAAAAATCCGCCAATACCTGCTTTCACCACGCCTGTCGGTACGCCATTTTCGTCATGACGCACAGCATTGCCCTGTTCATCGACCTCTGGTTCACCGCCCAGCATGTGACTCAGCACTTGTACGCCAATATAAATCACGATGCCCCAAATACCCGCCATCGTCACCACAAGGCGCTTATCTTCCACCACATTGGCCGCCATGATTAACAAAGTCACTAAGGCCAAAAATACCGACATGGCAGGCACGCTTGCCAGATTGCTCAAACGACGCTCAAACCATCTAAACCAGTGCGTGTCTTTTTCATCATCCAAGAAAAAGTTTAGGAAAACCATCAACAAGAATGCGCCACCAAAAGCAGCAATTTCAGGGTGATGTGCCATCAGTTTAGCCGAATATTGCTTCGGATCATTCAATGCCAGTTGCACCACTTCCATCATGCCCATATCGGCAGTGACCGCCACAATGACCACAGGGAAAATTAAACGCATACCAAAAACTGCAATGATAATCCCCACGGTTAAAAACAGCATTTTCCAGAAATGATCCCAACCGCGCAGCACTGACGCATTCACCACCGCGTTATCAAACGACAACGACACTTCCATAATCGCCAAAATTGCGGTAATGGTTAGTGCGGTAAGCATGGTTTGCACACCTGCTTCTGGGCCATGGGTATAGCCCCAGTATGCAGATAGCGCAAGACACACAATCGAAAATACGATTGAGAAACCAAAATGTTTCATCATGAGAAACGACCTATCACTATATTTTGATCTGAACTTTTCATCTGCCGAATCTGTACCATCAACGCAAAGTACAGTTTTGATTAAGCTTTAACAGATACAAAAATTCTGAAAGTTGAATTGCCCGAGTTTTAAATCGGATAAAAACTGAGAATGTAAAATTTTATGTTGCAATTATGACGCTTTTTTCTCAACTTCGGCAAAATTCTTCGTATGATTTTTGGTTTCCCGATCAGATACAGCGACAACCGTACTTTCCGTTCCCAAACTGCTATAGTGAAATGCAACGACATATAGGAATTTAGGATGCGCTTTTCTCAAGATGCTTGGCAACGTAACCTTGCCCTTTATCACAAGACGCTCGCGTTACCGTTTAATCAGGAATTGGCTCAAGGCACCTTGAGTAAAGCTGCCTTTGCGCATTATGTGATTCAAGATTCACATTACTTAATTGCCTACGGGCGCGCGCTGGCCGTCTGTGCAGCCAAAGCTTTTGATACAGATGATATTATTCAGTTCGCAGATGCCGCCAAAATTGCAATTGTGGTGGAACGTACCTTACATGACAGCTTTATGCAGGAGTTTGATATTTCCAAACAGGAATTTGAAAACACTCCGCTGACTCTTGCCTGCCATCATTACACCTCTTATTTAGTCGCAACCGCATGGTCAGAAAGCTATCCTGTGGTATTGGCATCACTACTGCCATGTTTCTGGATTTATGCCGAAGTTGGTAAAGATATCGTCAATAATTCTGCACCGAATAATCCGTATCAGGCATGGGTCGATACCTATTCAGGCGAGGAGTTCCACACTGCAGTCAATAATGTGATTCAAACCATTGACCGTGTTGCTGCGCGCTGTGATGCCGACACCCTTGAAAAAATGCACCACGCTTACACCAAAGCCGCAGAACTGGAATGGTTATTTTGGGATAGTGCCTACCATCAACGTCAGTGGCCAGGTTTAGATCAAGCTTAACTGCCGCCCTCACACACTGTATGGCGATCACTCCATACAGTGCGACAAGCCATGACCGATAAAGCATGAAAAATAACACTTGAACAATTTTCATGCGCTATCATATATAGGTTTTTCATTTGCAAAATATCGAGAAGTTTTTATGAGCCAAAGTCATATCCGTATTCGAGGTGCACGTACCCATAACCTAAAAAACGTGAACCTTGATATTCCACGCGATAAATTTGTGGTAATTACGGGTTTATCTGGTTCAGGAAAATCTTCACTGGCATTTGATACCCTCTATGCCGAAGGGCAACGTCGTTATGTCGAATCTCTTTCTGCCTACGCACGCCAGTTTTTATCGCAAATGGAAAAACCCGAAGTCGATTCAATTGAAGGTCTAAGCCCTGCAATTGCTATTGAACAAAAGTCGACCAGTCATAACCCGCGTTCAACCGTGGGGACCATTACCGAAATTTACGACTATTTGCGTTTACTGTATGCACGTGTTGGTACACCGTACTGCCCTGAACATGATTTACCGATGGTCGCGCAAACCGTTTCAGAAATGGTCGATGCTGTAAAAGCACTAGAAGAAGGCACTGCCTTAATGCTCCTCGCGCCAGTAATTCGTGAGCGTAAAGGCGAATATGTGCATCTGTTTGAGCAACTACAAAGTCAGGGTTTTGTACGCGCCCGAGTGGATGGCGAAGTCATGGACATTGACCCACCGCCTGAACTCGACAAAAAGAAAAAACATACCATTGAAGTGGTGGTAGACCGTTTTAAAGTCCGAGATGATTTGGGCAACCGTATTGCCGAAAGCTTTGAAACCGCACTGCGTTTGGGTGGGGATTTAGCCATTTTATCGTGGATGAATGCGGAACAACCTGATCGTATTTTTTCAGCCAAGCACTCTTGCCCACAGTGTGACCGTGCCGTAGCAGAACTTGAACCACGCCTGTTCTCATTTAACAATCCTTTTGGCGCTTGTCCAACGTGTGATGGTTTGGGGACACGTAGCCATTTCAGTGCGGAAAAACTCATTCCAAACCCTGAACTGTCGATTAGTCAGGGCGCTATTCGCGGCTGGGACAGACAGCGTCCGTATTATTACAGCATGCTAGAAAAAGTCGCGGCACATTATGAACTGTCACTCGACACGGCATGGAATCAGCTCGACAGCGCGACCCAAAAGAAATTTCTGTACGGCACTGGCAAAGACAAAATAGACCTGAGCTATACCGATGAACGTGGACGTCACCATAAACGTGTGATTGCGTTTGAAGGTGTGTTGCCACATTTAGAACGTCGGTACCGTGAAACCGAAAGTAATTATGTGCGTGATGATTTGGCGCAGTATTTATCTAATGCTGCCTGTGATGCCTGCGGTGGCTCACGCTTAAATGAAATTTCCCGTAACGTTCGCGTGAAAGACAAAACCATTGCCCAAATCACCCAAATGTCGATTGGCGATGCCGAAGACTACTATCAAGACTTAAATCTTGAAGGCGCCAAAGGTGAAGTCGCGGAAAAAATCTTTAAAGAAATTCGTGAACGCTTACATTTTCTAGTGTCGGTAGGTTTGAATTATTTGAGTCTGTCACGCTCTGCCGAAACTCTTTCGGGCGGTGAAGCACAGCGTATCCGCTTGGCATCTCAAATTGGTGCAGGGCTTATGGGCGTAATGTATGTGCTAGATGAACCTTCAATTGGCTTGCACCAACGTGACAATGACCGCCTGTTAGAAACCCTAATTCGCTTACGTGACTTGGGTAACACGGTGTTGGTGGTAGAACATGATGAAGATGCAATTCGAGCTGCCGACCATATTATTGATATTGGCCCAGGTGCAGGTGTGCATGGTGGACATATTATTGCCGAAGGTACCTATGCAGAACTGGCCGAACATGCAGACTCCCTAACAGGGCAGTATTTATCAGGCAAATTAAAAATTGAAGTGCCGAAAACGCGCACCCAACCGCCACATCCCGAACAACAAATTAAGCTAATGGGCGCAGCAGGACACAATCTAAAAAAAGTGGATCTCACTTTGCCTTTAGGCGTGATGACTTGTGTCACAGGCGTGTCGGGTTCAGGAAAATCCACCTTAATTAACCGCACTTTATTGCCTTTGGCTGCAACTCAATTAAATGGTGCCACCACCTTAAACGCAGAAAAATTCGACTCGATTGATGGTCTACAATATTTAGATAAAGTTGTGGATATTGACCAAAGCCCAATTGGGCGAACGCCACGCTCGAACCCTGCGACCTATACAGGCTTGTTCACTCCAATTCGTGAACTGTTTGCGCAAACCCCTGAAGCCAAAGCACGTGGGTATGCAGCAGGTCGCTTCTCCTTTAACGTCAAAGGGGGACGCTGCGAGGCGTGTGAGGGCGATGGTATGATTAAAGTTGCCATGCACTTCTTGCCAGATATGTATGTGCCTTGCGATGCCTGTCATGGTAAACGCTATAACCGTGAAACTTTGGAAGTCAGTTATAAAGGTCGCAATATTTCTGATGTGTTGGAAATGACCGTTGAAGATGCCATGCATTTTTTTGATGCCATTCCTGTGATTCATCGTCGTTTGGAAACCTTAAATCAGGTGGGCTTGGGTTATATTCGCCTTGGACAATCTGCCACGACGTTATCTGGTGGAGAAGCACAGCGCGTGAAACTTGCGCGTGAACTGGCCAAGCGAGATACAGGCAAAACCTTGTATGTACTGGATGAGCCGACCACTGGTTTGCATTTCCATGACATTGCCAAATTGCTCGATATCTTGCATGAGCTACGCAATAAGGGTAATACCATTGTGGTGATTGAACACAATCTAGATGTGATTAAAACTGCAGACTGGATTGTCGATTTAGGTCCTGAAGGCGGTGCAGGCGGTGGACAAATCATTGCCGAAGGCACACCTGAAACTGTCGCAAAATCTAAAGTTTCGCACACGGCAAAATTCTTAAAACCAATGCTGAAAGGCTAAAATAGATGATTGCAGTTTTTGGCTCATTCAAATTTGAACCCATATTCAGCGTAAGGTTGCGCTGAATCTTTCAAGCGAGGCTTTTTTCATTTCGGAAATACCAGAAAGCCTGTGATTGTGACTTAGTCACCAGCAACAGCATTGCGCCCAAGTGCTTTGGCTCTAAATAAATGTTTATCGGCCTTTTTGAACAAGCTACTCCATGATACAGCACCCACCGCCACGCCCGCACTGACTGATATTTGAATATAATCATTTAGTTCTGGAATAAAAAATTCCTGATTCACAATATGACAGCGCAATTTATCTGCCAAATGTAGCGCCTCAGTGAATTCTATTTGCTCAATCAAAACCAAAAACTCATCGCCACCATAACGCACCACCAAGTCTGAAGCACGGACATGCGCCTTGAGCGTATCGGCAATACATTTTATAGCTTGGTCACCCACCACATGCCCGTAGGTATCGTTAATATGCTTGAATTTATCCACATCCAAAATAATCAGACCAGTTTTGGTCAATTTTTCAGGTCGATGTTCCAAATATTTGATGTATTCTTCAAGTGCCAAACGGTTGGAAACACCCGTTAAAACATCGGTATTGGCAATATTACGCAGCTGAAATTCTAAAATATCACGTTGCTCTAGGCGTTGTTTTAGTTTTTGAATGGCCTCCAAAAGTGTTACTTTGTCTGGATTTTGCGTACCATGAGCTTCATGATCATAAGCTGCCAAGCGCAAAATTTGGTTGCGTGCCTGAATTAAAGGAATAAATACCTTCGAACGCGCATAGACCATGGTAAAAATAGCAGCCATCAAAGAAATTAATGCGACCACCAAAGTTAAAACAAGTTTTTGCTGCGCTTTGATATAATCTTTTTTAGCTAAGTTCAAACTATAATCTAACAAGTAATTTTGTAAGTCGACCACGGTGCTAAATTTATTCACCATAACTTCGGTCAATTGTGTGCCTGTCAAAGAATAAGCTTCATCCTGTAAGCTCTGCTCCATCAGCTGCTTTACGATTGGAATCCCATGATCTAAAAACTCAGTCTTTAAGCGATGATGTAAAGCTGTATATTCAGGCACTTTATGTGCTTCAGGCAAAATCGTATGCACCAAGTCCCATAAATGATAAGCTTGACGCTGGTTTTGTAAGGAGTTAGCTAAGTTTTCCGCGGGAATTTTTTCACCAAAAGTGATGGCAGCCATAATATTCGATGCGACTCGCCCAGCTTGATCACGCAATTCCGATAAAATAAAAATCACACTATAATAAGTTGATGCACTCGAATCTTTGCCCACAGAATCTAGCATCACATGCTTCAATACATACTGAGAACTATCCCAAGCAGCAAACATTTTCTGAATCGCATGATCCAATTGAGCTGAACTGCGAGAAGACTGAGGAGTTGCAGCATAAGCATCTACCGCATCACGTCCCTCTTTTAACGAAGATTTTAATTGAAGTGACAAATGCTGCGCATGCGGAATAAAACCCTTGCTTTTGAGTAGTTGAGTAGTTTCTTCGATTTGCTGATCAACATTAGCCCGATAGCGTTTTAATTCTTCAATATATTCTGCTCTTTTCTCGGGCGTACTCGACATGACTTGATTGGCTGGCGCACGCTCACGTGAAATATTATTGGTCAGCTCAGCTACATTACGCAAAACAGAAACTTCGATTAAAGCTCGCTCAGCTCTTTTATAACTTTGATAACTATTCACAATTGAAGGAACAGAAATAAAAAGTAATGACACGATAATAATGATCATCGAAATGCACAATCGCTGACTGATATGTTCTGAGCGCAACTTCATCATCATGCTAAGTTTCACCTACGTCATTATTACTGTGCAAAATCGTGAACTTGATCACCAAATCGGCGCCTATATTACATGAATACCCCTTAAAATACTTACCAAAAAGATAATTAATTCAGTTAGATTTTAGTTTAAACGGCAAATATGGCAGCTAAATTGGGCTAATATTTCAGACCTGTCTGACTCGATCAGCTCACTCAAGAAAACTTCCAAGCGCATACCCATGAGCCATTTGCTTAAAACGACAAATACAAAATAATGGTTCAACATGCAAAAAATATTTTACAGATGCAACATTTAGGTGCATAATGCACCTCATTAGGGCGAATTTAGTTTTTACTCAGCAGAAAACTAAATTTACCCGCATATTTGGCGCAAAATCCCAGTTTTTGAAAGAAAACTGGGATTTTTTTATGGGGTTTAATTTTTTACACAGATATATTGCACTGTATTGGTGCGGTAATAAAATGACACTGCTTTTTTAGTTGCAAAAAAAACCCAACCTTGGGGAAAGTTGGGCAGATAAAACGAAACATTTATGGAGAATTAGATCATACTACGAGATCAAGCAAGCTCAAGATTTGAAAGATAAATTACGAGATAAGTTACATAATTTTCAAACCTGACTTGAGTAGTAGGTCTTCATGCTGCAATTATGAAATAAATCACAGTTATTGTAAAGCTTAGCTAACTAGTCTGATTTATTTTTATACAAATATTAAAATTTAATGTGACTAAACTCACATTAATTCAAATATTCCACTCAAATTCAGTCTAAACAAGCCTTCTTTATTGCTTGTTTTTTACCCAAATATCATGATTTCACCCTAAAACAGGTGAATTTTTCCGTTATTCTTCACATTCCAAGAATTATTATTAAAGATAATTTCAATAAAACTGATCGATTAATCCAATTAATGCTTTGCTTATTATTTCTACTTTTGTTGCAAAAACGAACATATCGACTTGTTATCCATACAGTTTTTAGGTTGACAGCAAAAATTTTATTTGAATATTTTTTAAACAACAAAGTCAATTGGACTTAATTCTTAAATAAAGTCCTTTTAGTTCATTGACTTAATAATTTGTTACACTAAAATGATCAATGTTTCATCCATTTTTAACAAAACTGGTAACTATCATGAAAAAACTCGGTTTAGCCACTGCATTATTATTAGCCATGACCGGTGCTCAAGCGTACCAATTCGAAGTTCAAGGTCAATCTGAATACATCGACAATACAGTAAATGATAAGAATTTCACTGGCGCTGTTCAAGGTACTTACTACTTCAAAAATGTTGATGCGACTAAAGGTCCATTGGCTGAAGCTGCGTTCTTAAACCAAGCTTCTAACTTCTCTTTAGCATACAACTATGGTGAATACGATGTAGATGCTGTAGATGAAGATTTCGTATCTCATGTTTATGGTGCTAAAGCTGAAGCGTATGTACCAACTAAGCTTGTACCTGTTTATGCAAGTGCAGCATATAGCCATACAATTAATGACAGCAAAAATAACCTTAAATCTGATGACCAAGGTGACCGTTATGCTTTAGAACTTGGTGCAGTAGTAGCGCCTAACTTCTTGGTTGCTGTAGGTTATACAAGCGTTGCCGATCAATATTCTTTAGATGCTTTCAATATCCTTGCTAATGGTGTTGCTAAAGCAGCGCTTGAGTCAGACACAATCGATCAAGACCAAGACGCAATCACTGCACGTACAAAATATGTAGGCGCAATTGACGGCACCAATATGGCTGTTGGTTTTGAAGCAGGTCTTGTATATGGTGAAGATACTATGTACAACTTAAAAACTGATCTTTACTTAACACCAGCACTTAGCGTGGGTGCTTCTTATGCAGAAACAAGTGCTAATACTGATGTCGATTCTGCTTGGGGCGCGAACGTAAACTACTTCATCACTCCTGCAGTTGCTGTAGGTGCTAGCTATGTAAATGCGAATGCTGTTGGTGTAGCTCGTGACACTCAAACTGTTGGTGTAAACGCTAAATTCCGTTTCTAATTTCACATTAGATACTGAGGTTAAAAAAGACGCTCATCTGAGCGTCTTTTTTTATGCCTGAAATATTTCATGAAAAAATTGAACTGCTATTTCACTCAGATGAATCATCATGGTGATGATGCGGTAAGTGGCGAATGTATTGCAATGCGATTAAACGTGACACGATCAATGCCAAATACATCACGCCACAGAACATTTGCAACATGGCAATCACCCGTGCTTCTGGGCTGATCGGTATAAGATCAGATAAGCCTGTCGCAGACTGCAAACTAAAACTCAGAAACAGCAAGTCTAGCCAGCTTTGCATGCCTATAACATTTGGATTCTGAAAACTCTGTGGAATCAATATCTGGCAAATGCTATATAAAAAGGCAAATCCCCAAGCAATTAAAGTAAAGACTGCTGCCGCAGCAAACAACTCATCTTTGGTTAAATAGCGATCATGAAACATATAGCGCAATAAACCATAAGCAGCACTAAAATATGCAGCCGCTTCGCAGGCATGACTCAGTACCAATACCAGCGGATGCCGCACCCCCAATAAAATCAATACTGAAAAAAATAGTGCAGCATATACAAAACTTAGTCCCAGCACACTCAGCATAGGAGTCTGACGAATAACTTTAGCAATCAATAACAAGACCAGTACGCCGACCATCCATGTTATGACTTTATAGGGCATGTTGTGCTGTGAAAAGAGTGAAAGTAGCAAAATCACAAACTGCAAAAACAACAGCCATGCCGAAGGCAAGACCTGAAACCTTTTCCAGACATTGTCTAATATGTACATATATCTGCTGCCTATTCTTTTTATATTGCATCCAACATAGCAGCTTATTTAGTCATGTAATGCAATCACTCTGTATCAAAATTGCATATCTCAATAACCGTATCCATAAATACTCAAAATATTTATCGGCATGCTTACCCAAGCCAACAGGCAGACATAAAAAAAGTCCCATGACTGGGACTTTTTTTTGGGGTGTTTCAGACCTTAGTGGTCAGATGCACCTGAGATACCAATACCAGTTTGTGAGCGTACGAACTGTGCATCGAATGCTTTACGTTCAGCTTGTGCTTGCGCAGAGTTGTCAGTGATAGAGAACAACCAGCAGCAGAAGAATGAAAGTGGCATTGCAAAGATCGCAGGACCATTGAATGGATTGATTGGTGTGTCAGAAATTTGCAGCGTATCTACCCAAACTGCTTTAGACAATACAATCAAGGTGACTGCTGAAACTAAGCCTGCTACCCCACCAATCACTGCACCGCGAGTCGTTAAGCCTTTCCAGTACATAGACAATACAAGTACTGGGAAGTTTGCACATGCTGCTACAGAGAATGCTAAACCGACCATAAACGCAACGTTTTGTTTCTCGAAAAGAATACCCAAGATCATTGCGAAGATAGCTAAGCCTAAAGTTGCAATTTTAGACATGCGAAGTTCAGATTCAGGAGTCGTTTGACCTTTCTTGAATACGTTAGCATACAAGTCGTGAGAGATTGCTGAAGCACCAGACAATGTCAAACCAGCTACAACCGCAAGAATTGTTGCGAATGCTACCGCTGAAATGAAGCCCATGAACAAGTCACCGCCAACTGCGTCAGACAAGTGCACCGCAGCCATGTTGTTACCACCAACAAGTTCTAACTTGCCAGTCACTGCCATTTTCGCAACATCAAGGAATTGTGGGTTGTTTGATACATAAAGGATCGCACCAAAACCAATGATGAAGGTTAATAAGTAGAAGTAACCAATGAAACCTGTTGCTACAACTACTGATTTACGTGCTTCTTTCGCGTCTTTTACTGTGAAGAAACGCATCAAGATATGTGGTAAACCTGCAGTACCGAACATTAACGCAAGACCAAGTGAGATTGCATCAATTGGGTTAGACGCTAAATTACCAGGACCCATAATGTTTGCAGCATCTGCCAAGCTCAAGTCATGTACTTTAGAGAATACTTGGATCGATTGCTCGAACATGTTAGTGAAACTGAAGCCCACACCTTTCATTACCATGAAGGCCATGAAAGTTGCACCTGAAAGTAACATCACCGCTTTGATGATCTGTACCCAAGTTGTTGCCAACATACCACCGAACATTACGTAAGCCATCATGAGTAGACCCACGATTACTACCGCAAGGTTGTAGTTCAAACCAAAGAGTAGTTTGATTAACTGGCCCGCACCTACCATCTGTGCAATCAGATAGAACGCAACCACAACAAGTGAACTGAATGCTGCAAGGGTACGTACCGGCTTTTCAGCTAGACGGAACGATACCACGTCAGAAAGGTTATATTTACCTAAGTTACGTAAACGTTCAGCAATCAAGAACAATACAATTGGCCAGCCCACCATGAAGCCCAGTGAATATAGCAAGCCATCAAAGCCTGACATAAACACCATTGCGGAAATACCGAGGAACGATGCTGCTGACATATAGTCACCTGCAATCGCTAGACCATTTTGGAAACCAGAAATACCACCGCCTGCGGTATAGAAGTCCTTAGTGCTCGTAGTTTGCTTCGCTGCCCATTTAGTAATGAACAAAGTTGCGCCAACGAAAATCAAGAACATAATAATTGCTGGCCAGTTGGTTGGCTGCTGTTCTGCTGCACCTAAATCTGGTCCTGCAAATGCCATACCTGACATTAATACAGTAGACGCAGCCAGTGCTTTCAATGAATTCCATTTCATCTTAGTGCGGTCCTTTCTCATGTGTAATTGCTTCAACTTCACGCATCGCTTCTTCATTCAATTGGTCAAGTTTGCTATTCGCAATTGATGCGTAAACCGCACATAAAATGAAAGATAAAACGATAATGCCCAGACCCAGTGGAATACCCCAAGTCGTCACACCGCCAGAAATTGAACTCAATAAAAATTCTTTGTTATAGCCCACTAAAAGCATAAAACCTACGTACACAAACAACATGATTGCTGTTAATGTCCAGCTTAGGTTACTTTTTCTGCGAACCATTTCTTTGAATTTTGGGTTTTGTAGAATACGATCTACTTGTACCTCATCCATAACCTGCTCCTTAAAGCGCCCTGCCTTAGGCGCAAATTTTTAATTCGAATTATTTCGAACTTAAAATTAACAATGTTGAGCCTCATTTGCAATTTAGACTTTGGTCGCTAAAAAAATGATCAACCTCATCGCAAAGGCTATGGAATAGGCTATCATAGCCCTATTGTCGATACTTTTAAGGCATCATGAACAGCTGGCTCATTATGGGGGTTTTAGCCCTCTATATCGCATTACTTTTTATTTGTGCTTTCTATGGGGAAAAACATGCCAGTCGTTTAAGCTCACGTGGGCGCATGCTCATGTTCAGCTTAACTTTAGGGGTGTATTGTTCATCATGGACTTTTTATGGCGCAACGGGCGCAGCCGTTCGTGAAGGGATCATTTTTTTACCAATTTATTTAGGACCATTACTGTTTGTCGCTGTTGGTTATGATATTTGGCGACGTTTAGGTCGCGTACGACAACACCACGCCATTTCATCTATTGCTGACTTTGTTGCCGCACGTTATGGGAAAAGTGGACCTCTGGCATCACTGGTCACAATTTTGGCAGTGATTGCAATTATTCCTTATTTGGCTCTGCAATTACGTGCAATTGCGCTTAGTGCCGCAGTGATTTTGGATCAAAGCAATAATGTCGAAAGTACCACCAATGCGGTGTTATTCCTCACAGGTTTATTGGCTATTTTAGCGATGCTATTTGGTACCCGACAAATTGCCAATACCGAACAACACGGCGGCTTAATGCTCGCGGTTGCCTTTGAATCCTTTGTTAAATTATTTGCCCTGCTTGCTGTGGCTTTCTTCTTTATATTTGAAGCCCCCGACAATATTCACCAAATTGCCAACGATGTCTCTATTACCTTTCATGAAGTGCAGCTGTTTGGGGTGCCTGAAACCTTCTGGGTTCAAACCTTATTGGCGGCCTTAGCAATAATTTGTTTGCCGCGTCAGTTTCACGTTGCTGTGGTCGAACTGCGCGATGAAAAACATATTCGAGGTGCGCGTCGTTGGTTTGCCGTTTATCTGATTTTAACCACCATTGCGATTGTTCCCATTGCCAGTTGGGCTTTGCATGCAGCTCCGCAATATTTAGCCATCCCCGATGTGGCGGTATTGTCTTTACCACTTAGCTATAACCAGGACTGGCTGACGCTGTTAGCGTTCTTAGGGGGATTCTCGGCCTCGACAGGCATGCTGTTGGTATCTTCGGTAGCACTGTCAATCATGTTGAGTAATGATCTGATCATGCCTGCCTTGTGGCGCATGGGCATTTTTTCACGCCATGACAAGCGTTTGCCTTTGGTGTTGAAAGTCACCCGACGCATTTGTATTTTAGCGGTGATGCTGCTTGGCTTCCTGTTCTTCAATTTCTTTAACGATATTGATCAGCTTTCTGTGTTTGGCTTGTTGGCCTTTAGTGCAGTGGCGCAATTCTCCCCTGCCCTGATTGGGGGGTTATATTGGCGTGGTGGCAGTAAACAGGGCGTTTATGCAGGCTTAATTGTTGGTTTTGCGATGTGGGCCTATACCCTGCTACTTCCGACTATTTTACGCAGCCTGCCAAGTCAGTTCAGCGAGTTTACCCGTGAGTTTTTATTGCTTGGGCCTTTGGGCATCAACTGGTTACGCCCTGAATCCTTGCTTGGCTTTGAATCTTTTGCACCGCTCACACACGGGGTCGTTTGGGCGCTCGGTTTAAATATATTGTTATACATTTGGGTGTCACGTATTTTTCGCCCAAGTGTGGCAGAACAAATTCAGGCCGAAAGTTTCTTTTATTATGAGACCAAACCTTTGCCAACTCAGAACATGAGTAATGAGGTCAGCTATTCACATCAGGATGTGGCACGTTTAAAAGTAGGCGATTTAATCACACTTGCAAAACGCATTACAGGCGAATCTCCAGCCCGACAAGCCTTTGAGCAGTTTAGTCAGCAAAATAATGTGGTGCTGAATGAAAACGCAAACGCCAATGGCATGTGGTGGCGTTTTACCGAACAATATTTGGCAGGTACTATTGGTGCAGCATCTGCGCGTACCTTACTCACCACCGCCATGGTCAATAATGGACTCGCTTTAGGGCAAGTTGCGAACATTCTTGACCAAGCCTCGCAATGGCAACGCTTTAACCAAAACCTAATCATGACCATGATCGACCACATGACCCAAGGCGTGAGTGTGGTCGATGAAAATATGTGTTTGGTGGCATGGAATAATCAATACCTTAAATTATTTGATTATCCTAAAGATATTGTCTACGTCGGTTGCCCAATTGCCGACTTGATTCGCTATAACGCAGAACGGGGTGAATGTGGCCCGGGCTCGATTGAAGAACACGTGCGTAAGCGTATTCACTGGATGAAACTGGGCAGCGCACATGAATTTGAACGCATTCGTAAAGATGGTCGTGTGATTCAAATGCGTGGTAATCCAATTGAAGGCGGTGGTTTCGTGACCACCTTTGCCGATATTACCTCCTTCCGTGAAACCGAAGCGGTACTTGAAGCACGGGTGCAGGATCGTACCCAACAATTGGCCGATGCCTTGTCCGAACAACAATTGGCTCGTGAACAAGCCGACAAAGCCAATATGTCCAAAAGCCGGTTTATTGCCGCTGCCAGTCATGACTTATTACAGCCGATGCATGCGGCACGCTTGTTCAGCACGGCTTTAGAACAAAGCATTCAGTCTGATGAAGACCGGAAAACCTTACAGCAACTGGATCGTGCCTTGCATGGTGCAGAAAGTATGATTTCGGCCTTGCTGGATATTGCCCGTTTGGAAGGCGGCACGATTCAGCCGAAACGTCAGGCTTATCCATTACATGACTTACTGAGTGATTTAAGCCTGCAATTTAAATCTATTGCGGCACAACGTGGCATTGAATTTCGTGTGCATGATGTACCGTTCTGGATTGACACTGACCCGCAATGGATTCGTCGTATTATTCAAAACTTTGTCAGCAATGCGCTGCGCTATACCGCCAAAGGGCGTGTGGTGGTTGGGGTATTACGCTCTGCAGAACAACTACAACATATTCGGATTGGGGTGTGGGATACAGGTCCAGGTATTGCCGAAGAACAACGTATTAAACTGTTTCAGGAATTTGAGCGTTGTGGACATACTTCACCTTGGGGTGAGCAAGGTCTAGGTCTTGGATTGGCGATTGTGCATCGCATGACCCGTTTATTGAACTACCCTGTGCATGTCTATTCAGAATTGGGCAAAGGCTCATGCTTTATGATTGAAGTGCCGATTGTCGAAGCACCAAAAGTGGTGGCGGCACCTGTGCAAGTGGTGCCATTGAAATCCAAAGCCTATAAAATTTTATGTTTAGACAATGATGAAACCATTTTGGAAGGCATGGCGACTCTACTGAGTAAATGGGGCTATCATGTATTTAAAGCCACCGAACCTGAACAAGCAATTGAGTTGATTCAACGTGAGCATATTCAAGTTTGGTTAATCGATCAGCACTTAAATGACGATAAAATCGGTTTGGATTTCATTTTGGAACATCGTCAGGCTGATGTTCCTGTGGCGTTAATTACAGCAGACTCTGATCCAGAGTTACCTCAGCGTTTAAAAGACCTCAATATCATCCTGCTGAAAAAACCGTTAAAACCAGCATCACTGCGCTCTTGGTTATCGGGTCTGAAAATTTCAGCCACTTGATTCAGCTATCTGGCTTTGGTTAATTTTGGCGTTCATCTCTCAGAGATAAAGCTGCGATGAGCGCACTGACCTAGTTACATTTTCTGGTTTGGTTACATTTAGCAGTCTGATGACAAGACTTCACTTTACAGAGCGAAATATAGGTACAGTGAAAATCCAACACATGTGCTGTGAATATTGACAGTAATTGGCCTGATCCAGCACATCAATTGACCAAAGCTTTCAAAAACACTCGGTTCTGACTCGATACAATTCACATTAAATATCATGATCAGATTCACTATGGCAAAGCCTTACGAAGTTGTAAGCAAATACACCCAAACTTGCTTACAAATTTTTTAATTGAGGATTTTATAAAGGCTTTTCCAAGCAAACTCGCTCTTATTAGACTTTAGTCTTATACATCCATTGATGATCTGCGCGCATAACTAAGTACAAGAAATGATCAGCGCGTTTATCTCCAAACCACATCCAAATAAAATGCTCGCCCCATCAGCGTTGATCGACCTATTTTCACGTTTTAGGAAGAATCTCATGAATACCGTGAACCCTCAACAGCAGCTTGCAGAACAAACACAGCAACTCCATCGTCAATATGGCGTGAATACGATTTTGCCCGAAATTCATTGGAATCGTCTGTTTCAAAACAGCAAGCTCCAAGCTCCCCACCTACAAGCATTGAATACCATGTATCAAACCGCAGTGCCCTTAGCCCTGCAAGTCTTTGAGGAACTCAATTTTGATGTGTTTCGTCCTGCCGCATATCAACCACAAGGTTTAGGTCTGTTTGACAAGCTTGCAGCACAAGAGCAGCCATTACTGGATGTTTTGGAACAAGAAGCGCAAGGCTTGGATCAAAGCACGCGCCAACATATTTGGAGTATGTTATTACGTGGTGGTGCAGTATTGGTCTTTAAAGCATGGTTAGGCAAAGTCAAAACAGATGAAGTACAACTCGATACAGCTCAATTTGATGAATTGTCCGATTTACTGTTCATTAAAACCTCACCTTTTGAATTGGCAGAACGCTTAAAGGTCGATGCGCATGCACCCACTGAACATATTTTTCTGCTGTATGGCAATGACGTATATTTAGACCGTTTTAACAGTCTTGAAACCGCAGCCTTATTTGTCGATTTAGGTGTGTATGACGCTGCATTTTTAAGCCTGAGAGATGACCACGTTGCGAAATACCTGATTAGACAAGGCTATGTCAGTGAGCAACAAATTGATGAGTTGCAATGTGCCTTAAATCCTTTGAATTGTGCCGATCTAAATCCAAAGCAGAACTATATTGCTTAGGCTCAGTTGAGGATTCAAATTCCAAGTGATCACATCACCAACACCTTTTCAAATAAAAACAAGGCGTGCAATTGGCACGCCTTGTTTTCTTTGATTAACAATACCACTAGATTTTTGCTTAAAACGTCACACGCTTATAATCACGATATTCAGGCTTCCAGAAATTCGCTTCAATTGCCTGTTGTAAAGCTTCGTCATCTAACACAGGTGCGACGCCTGCATCCATTGCAGCTTTTGCCACCTTAAAAGCAATAAACTTAGAAACTTGCTGAATTTCATTTAAATCTGGCAACAAATCTGCATTCGGGTCTTTCAACAATGGCGAACAATCTGCCAAAGCATTACTTGATGCAATGAGCATGCTATCAGTCACCCGCGTTGCACCTGCAGCAATCACGCCTAAACCAATGCCCGGGAAAATATAAGAGTTATTGCACTGCGAAATATTATAAATTTTGCCCTGATAATTCACTGGCTCAAATGGACTGCCTGTGGCAATCAGTGCCTTACCTTCCGTCCATTCCAAAATATCGGCAGGAAACGCTTCGACTTGTGAGGTTGGATTCGAAAGTGGCAATACAATTGGACGCTCGCAGTTGGCGGCCAAAGCTTGAATGATCTCTTGAGTAAATAAACCCGGTTGCCCAGACACGCCAATCAACACGGTTGGTTTAGCATGCTGAATCACATCCAATAATGAAATAATGCCTTCTGCATTGCCCCAACCTGTGACACGTTCCGTGCTTTGTGCCAGTTTGCTTTGGAAGTCGAGTAAGTTCGGCTGATTATCGGTAAACAAGCCATAACGGTCTACCATAAATATGCGAGCGCGCGCTTCAGCATCGCTTAGACCTTCGACCACCATTTGCGCCACAATTTGCTCGGCAATACCACAACCTGCCGAACCTGCGCCCAAAAAGGCAATGGTTTGATCTTTCAATTGTTTGCCTGCAGCCCGTGATGCTGCAATTAAACTGCCCACAGAAACTGCTGCCGTACCCTGAATATCATCATTAAAACAGCAAATTTGATCACGATATTTGTTTAATAACGGCATGGCATTTTTCTGAGCAAAATCTTCAAATTGAATTAAAGCCTTTGGCCAGCGACGTTTCACCGCATCAAGCACTTGATCAACAAATTGATAATATTCCTCACCATTGATACGCGGCTGATTCCAGCCCATATAAATTGGGTCATTCAGCAATTGTGGGTTATTGGTACCAACATCGAGGGTAATGGGCAAGGTATAGGCAGGGCTAATACCTCCACAAGCGGTATATAAAGACAGTTTCCCAATTGGAATGCCCATGCCACCAATGCCCTGATCACCTAGACCTAAAATACGCTCTCCATCAGTAATCACAATCACTTTGACATTCTTTTTATTGATGTTTTGCACAATATCGTCAATGTGGGCGCGGTCAGGGTACGAAATAAAAATACCACGATGACGGCGATAAATATCGGAAAAACGCTGACATGCCTCACCCACCGTTGGGGTATAAATAATCGGCATCATCTCACTCAAATGCTGCTCGATTAAGTGATAAAACAGGGTTTCATTGGTGTCTTGAATATTGCGTAAATAAATATGTTTGTTGATGGCATCACTAAAAGCACAATATTGCTGATAAGAACGCTGGGTTTGCTCTTCAATATTTTCAATTACATGCGGAATTAAACCATGCAGGTTAAAACGAGTACGTTCTTCTTCAGAAAATGCAGAACCTTTGTTTAATAAAGGCAGTTCTAAAAGGCTGTTGCCCGCATAGGGAATATATAAAGGACGTTTTTGCTGCAGATTTGCGGTTGTCATTGTTCATCTCATTCTAATCAGTTGCGAATGGCGCATGGATTGAGATACGCCATCAGACATCTGACTAGCTTAGCCCCTTTTGCAGCAAAGGGGGCATTTAGAAGTTTGATAGCCAAATCTGAATGATTTTTATTTCTGATAACCGTATATTTTTGAGTGCTACGCTCTTTGAATCAACCTAAACAGAGAACAATACAATCACGATTATTTCGGTGGCTGTAAAGCTGACATATCTACAATCAGGCTAGCGAATTTACGTACCATTGGCAAAACAAACAGCACCACTGGAAAAGCAAAGGCCCAAGAAATCATCCAGTTATTGAACCAGAGTGCAAAAAAACCATCAATCCAGCCTAAATTACGAATCATATTGATGAATGAAATGATGCCACTCATCAAACACGATAAAAAGAAAGGAATCACCACGGTGGCCCATTTCATAGGTAACTTGGGTACATTGCCAAAAATCATTGCACGTTGTTTCATGGCATCGCCTTTTGACTGACGTTATTGGCAGATACTATGCCATGAATTGCTTAGAGAAAGGATGATTTTTCAGGCAATGTATTGCTTTAGATCCACCCACCGCAAAATTCGATAAAGCATACAATTGCATTCCCCTAAAGCCCCTGAAATTTGCTATATTTAGCGTTTTTCTGCACATCTATTTTTCGAATCAATATGAATACGGCAATACAAGCAGCGCTCGAGCATGCAGTGCAATCCCTTCAAGCTGAAGGTGTACTCCCATCTGACTGGAACAATACGAGTAACTTAACCCGTACCAAAGACCGCAGCCACGGCGATTTCGCATCGAATATTGCCATGATTGCCTCTAAAGCTGCGGGTATGAAGCCGCGCGATTTAGCCGAAAAAATTCTTGCTGCTCTGCCTGAAGTGGCAGATATCAGCAAAGCAGAAATTGCAGGACCAGGTTTTATTAACTTCTTTTTAAATGCCGATCAACGTTTTAGCGTTTTAGATCAAATTCAAGCACAACAACAAAATTTTGGTCGCAGCCAAATCAATGCGCAAAAAAGGATTCAGGTCGAATTCGTTTCTGCCAACCCAACTTCAAGCCTACACGTAGGACATGGTCGTGGTGCAGCTTATGGTATGACCGTTGCCAACTTACTTGAGGCCACAGGTGCCAAAGTTGAGCGTGAATACTATGTCAACGACGCAGGCCGTCAAATGGATATTTTGGCGACTTCGACTTATTTACGTTATTTGGAACTGGCTGGACAAACTCTGGTTTTCCCGAAAAATGCGTACCAAGGTGACTATGTCAAAGACATTGCACAAAGCATTTTAAAACAAGATGGTGAACGCCACGTTCGCCCTGTTGCAGATGTATATCACAATGTACCTGAAGATGTGCAATATGCGGCAGAACTCGATGCCGATGGCAACAAAGTGGTGCTATCGGGCGATAAAGAAAAACACATTGATGGTTTGATCTTCAATTCGCAAAACCTTTTGGGCAATGACTATCGCGTATTCCACCAAGCGGCCTTGAACGCCATTTTGGCCGACATTAAAGATGACTTGGGCGAGTTTGGCGTGACCTTTAACCAATGGTTTAGTGAAGCATCATTGACTGAAAAAATTGATGAAGCCCTACAAACCCTAGATCAACGTGGTTATCTGTACGAACAAGACGGCAATATCTGGTTTAAATCAACTGAATTTGGCGATGAAAAAGACCGCGTAGTGAAACGCCGTAATGGTCAAACCACTTACTTTGCTTCAGACATTGCTTATCACCTAAATAAATTACAACGTGGCTATACGGACCTAATTGATATCTGGGGTTCAGATCACCACGGTTATATTTCACGTGTAAAAGCGGCGATTGATGCGCTCGGCTATGATTCGAAAAAACTCACCGTGCTGTTGGTGCAGTTTGTGAGCCTATGGCGTGGCGGTGAAATGGTGCAAATGTCATCTCGCTCGGGTCAATACGTGACCTTACGCGACTTGCGTAAAGAAGTTGGTAACGATGCTGCGCGTTTCTATTATGTGATGCGTAAATCTGAACAACATATTGACTTTGACCTAGACTTAGCTGTTTCGCAAAGTAAAGACAATGCGGTGTACTACATTCAATATGCACATGCGCGTATTTGTCGTATGCTCGAAAAAGCGGCGGCATTACAGCTCAATTTTGATGCTGCCGAGGCACGTCAATTTGCTGCAAAACTTGAGCTAGATGCTGAAACTGAAATTTTAGCCAAACTGGCAGCCTACCCTGAAATTTTAGTGCGTGCTGCCAACAGCCACGAACCGCATCAGGTAGGTAACTACTTGAAAGAATTAGCTGCCTTGTTCCATGGTTGGTACAACGAGCATAAAGTGCTGAATGATGATACAGCTTTGACTCAGGCGCGTTTATTGCTTTCAGTTAACGTGCAACAAGTCTTGCGCAATGGCTTAGAGTTATTGGGCGTTTCTGCACCTGAAACGATGTAATTCACTGAGCAACGCGTTGAGGGTCGTAAGACTGAAAATTGATGTTTGAGATCGTGATCTCAACACTGATGTGTTTCTCGCTTTGCAATGCTTGAACTTTGCAAAGCGATTCTTTATCTTGATCGTATGTTGCTTAAATTTATTCAGGCAACATACAAAATAAAGTGACCCAAAATAAGTTTCTGGTATTGATGACAATAAAGAGGTTTCCTCGTGTTTGGAAAAACGCAACGCGGTGTATCTGAGCGCCCCAATAAGCCCAAAAAACCACTGATTCCTGCGTGGTTAGGCACGCTCGTGGTCGTTTTAGTACTGTTGTGTTTTGCTGTGGGTTTAATGCTTTGGAGACCTTGGGCACCTGTGCAACCTAAGGGTCAAATCAGTTCAGAGCATTATCAAGAAGATACCAACAAAGACTATCGTTTTTACGATTTGCTACCACAGCAACAGGTCACGCCTATTCCTGAGCAAGCGGTTCCTGAAACACAGCAACAAAATAGCGTAGTTATTGTTGAAGCACCTGCTGCGATAGAAGCAACAGCTGCCAGTGAAGCCGATGTTGGTTTAACCGAAATGCCTGCTCCTGTGGTCAAAGCCAGCTATATTTTGCAAGTTCGCAGCTACACCGACCCAGATGCTGCCGATGCACGTCGTGCTGAAATTATTTTGAATGGTTTATCTGCTGATGTAGTGAAAAGTACCGACGGCGGCGAAACATGGTATCGTGTGATTTCAGGGCCTTATGACTCAGCAGAAGCGGCAGTGATTGCCCAGCAGACTCTGCAGCATAGTGGCATTGATTCGATTGTAGTGAAACGCTAAGCCTGGTGAGGTTATCAATAGATTAAAATCACTTAAAAAAGATGCCACGGCATCTTTTTTAAAGGATACAAAATCTTATACGCATAAGAAACATCGCGAGTGTTGTTACAATAATTGCTGCTCACGTTCGCGTGCAGATTGAAATGCAGGACGCTGTTCTACACGTTGCAAATAAGCTGCAATCTGTGGATAACGGTGCCCTGTACGACTTTGCAGTGCCTGAAGAGGGAAGCTCATTTGAATATCAGCAAAAGAAAAATCGCCTGCAAAATAATCATGTTCGGACAGATAAGCTTCCAAATAGGCAATATGATCTTTTAAACGAGGTTGAATAAATCCTGCTTTAATACCTGCACTAATTTTGTTTGCTACTGGTCGAACTAACCATGGCACTTGCTGTGGCACTTTGGTCAATACCAACTGCATTACTAACAATGGCATTAATGAACCTTCGGCATAATGCATCCAGTATTGATAGGCTTGCTGTGCAGAAGTCTGCTGCGGTTGAAACTGCGCTTGCAAATCATAATGCTGCTGCAAGTATTCCAAAATTACTGCAGATTCTGCAATGGTCTGCTCTGCATCAGTTAAAATTGGCGCTTTACCCAATGGGTGAATCAGCTTCAATTCATTGGGCGCACTAAAATTGGGCTGACGGTGATAAAACTTGATATCATAGTCTAAGCCCAGCTCTTCAAGGGCCCATAAAATGCGGAAAGAGCGGGATTGATCAAGGTGGTGTAAAGTAATCATAAAACGTCCTATTTTGTTTTATTGCCTATGTTTTTGAGTGATTGTACGCTTATATTTGAATCAACATTATAAAAAAAGATCTGTCCTAGAGGGCTATTTGTAAGAGATGGATTCAACCTATGTTTAACCAAACTCAGTACGAGTCTCCATACTGCGTAAATGAGCCTCAACTTGAAATTTGCTAACATCTAATCTCTTATGCTGTGATTACATACGCAAGGTAATCATAGTGCAGGTGAGTAGAGCTCTACAAAGCAAATCATAGCAGCGGGACCTATATCAGGATCACCCAAAGACTCAGGCCCATCCACAATAAATTGATGCTGTCCGCTTTACAGTAGTTGACTTTGCTAGGCTGTCTCTAAACTGTGTAGCTGTACTTTTCCAATCTTTGTCAGCTGCTTTCCCTCTTTCAAACTACTTTACTAAAATTTATCCACTGGAGCGTAAAACCTCGTGGTTCAGCACGAGGATATAAGCGACTGGAGTAAACCATATTAACGACACGAAATGTCTTTTTAAATACTTGTACTATAGTCACTATTAAGAAAAATATTGTTAAAATAATTGGATGAAGACACTCAAATTACGCATAAAAGACAAACATTGCAAGGTGCTAAATCAGTTAGCATCTGAAGTAAATTTTGTCTGGAATTATGTCAATGATTTGTGTTTTAAACATCTTCAAAGAAAACAACAATTCTTTTCAGCATACGATATTGCAAAATACACCAAAGGCACATCGAAAGAATGCAACTTGCACAGTCAAACTATTCAGGCAGTGACAGAAGAATTGGTCACAAGACGCAAGCAATTCAAAAAAGCAAAACTAAAATGGCGTGTCAGTAATAAAAAATCAGCTAGACGTTCATTAGGTTGGATACCGTTTAAAAAGGTTGCAATCAAATATGCTGATGGCTATGTTCAATATGGTAAACATCAATTTAAACTATGGGATAGTTACGGATTAAGTAAATACAATATCAAAACAGGCTCATTCGTAGAAGATAGTCGTGGACGTTGGTATGTTTGTCTTGTTATAGATTCACCAAAGCAAGCTAAGCCAACGTCAAGCAAAGCCATAGGTATTGATCTAGGTTTAAAAGATATTGCTACCTGTTCTGATGGTACAGTCATTTCAAATCCTAAGTTCTATCGCAAGTACGAACAGAAATTAGCTGCTGCTCAACGAGCAAAAAATAAAAAGCGTGTACGTGCATTACACGCTAAGATTGCAAACTGTCGTAAAGATCATTTGCATAAGGCAAGCACTATGCTTGTCAAAGACAATGCACTGATTGTTGTAGGTGACTTGAGTGCAAAAAAACTTGTAAAAACCAAGATGGCAAAGTCTGTTTTGGATACAGGGTTTTCTGCGCTAAAAACCATGCTCAAGTATAAATGCGAGAACGCAGGGGTATGGTATGAAGAGGTCAATGAAGCCTATACCACCCAGACTTGCTCGTGCTGTGGCTCACGCTATAGTAGTCCGAAAGGTAGAGCAGGACTTGGAATAAGAGAATGGCAGTGTGTGGAGTGCGGTACGCTCCATGATCGGGATGTAAATTCCGCACTGAATATTCTTGCGCTCGGACATGAGCGTCTAGCAGTAGGAATCTCCGTCCTTTAGGTCGGGGAGTATGTCAACTCGATGCGCGAATTCTTGCCGGAAAAGTCGGTGCTTCTAAACGTGGTCCGTCATAATCTGGAATTGAACCAAAACGCGGATCTTGATTGACCCACTGCTCCCGAGCCAGTTCTAATTCTTCATGGGTTCTTCCGACCAAATTCCACCATAACAAAATGGGCGATTCAAACGGCAAACCACCTAAAAGTAATAGCCGTGCACCTGCATGCACATGCAATTCAATTTCAGTCAGCCCAGGTTCAAGCAGTAACATATTTTCATCGGTCAGTTCATGCCCATGCAATGTTGCTGTTCCCGCTAACATCATCAAACCATATTCAAATTTAGGATTGAGTGCTAAACGGGTTTTACTCGATGTGCTTGCACTAATATCCACCCCGAGCAAGTCACTATGCACGCGTACAGGTGATGTCGTCTTTAAAAATTCACCCACCAAAATGGTAAATTCCAAACCATCTTGGTGTACCACAGGCAAGTCAGGGTAGTGGTCAAAGCGCGGTGCCATATTGCGCTGATCATCAGGTAATGCAATCCACAACTGAGCGGTATGCATAAGGGTTTCAGTTTCAGGCGCAATTTCGGTATGCGAAATGCCATAACCTGCTGTCATTAAATTGACCTGTTTCGGACGAATCAACTGCTTGGTGCCCAAACTATCGGTGTGTATGATTGTGCCTTCAATCATCCAAGTAAAGGTTTGCAAACCAATATGTGGATGTGGGCCAACATCTAAACCTTCACCTTTCGGAAAACTCACAGGGCCTGCATGATCCAGAAAACACCATGCGCCAATCATGCGTTTATGTCGACTCGGTAGGGCACGTTTGATTAAAGTCCCCTGTCCAATTTCAGCATTACGCAGCGGAAATTCCTGTATAAATTGCTTTACGTACTTGTCGCAATCGTCTGAATTGGAGAGCTCGGTATAGTTGCTATAGAGGTGGTCCCACTTGTTTGAACAACTAAAAGCGTATTTATAAGTGATATTCCGCTCTAGTTAAGCCACCTTGTTTTGTTGGGGTAGCTGATCATAGTAAAACTCATTTG
>NZ_BPPH01000014.1:0-64061 GCF_021602765.1 Acinetobacter sp. KAM396 | reverse complement strand
CGCAGCACATACAAGGATCGCGCCGTCCATCTGAGCAGCACCAGTAATCATGTTTTTAACATAATCGGCGTGGCCCGGGCAGTCTACGTGCGCGTAGTGACGAGTTGGAGAGTCGTATTCTACGTGAGAAGTATTAATTGTAATACCACGTGCTTTTTCTTCTGGTGCAGAGTCAATTGCAGCGTAGTCTTTCGCTTCACCACCGAATTTTTTTGCACATACAGTTGCAATCGCAGCTGTTAAAGTTGTTTTACCATGGTCAACGTGACCGATTGTGCCCACGTTAACGTGTGGCTTATTACGTTCAAACTTAGCCTTAGCCATGTTCATCTTCCTCGTTTACGTCGAACACAATGCTGAGTAAAACTCTGCCCCGACATATCGCCTAAAAAACTAGACACCTAATACTTGAAAAGCAGACTAATAAGCCTGCTTTTTTAAAAAATTTGTGCGAATAATCGCTAAACTGTATCTGGAGCTCTTATCGAGATTTGAACTCGAGACCTCTCCCTTACCAAGGGAGTGCTCTACCACTGAGCTATAAGAGCGATAAATCCTTCGATGGAGCGGGAGACGAGGATCGAACTCGCGACATGCAGCTTGGAAGGCTGCCGCTCTACCAACTGAGCTACTCCCGCATCTATGTTGGTAATTACCACTTCTATCGAAGTTAATGGTGGTGGGAGAAGGATTCGAACCTTCGAAGCTTACGCGGCAGAGTTACAGTCTGCTCCCTTTGACCGCTCGGGAATCCCACCATTTTCACACTTACTCAGTGTTCGTTCTTTACTCAACAACACAAACTCTCTAAGATGGTGCCGGCACACGGATTCGAACTGTGGACCTACTGATTACAAGTCAGTTGCTCTACCAACTGAGCTATGCCGGCGTTTCTTAGTGTTTCGTACGTTTCGCATCGGAACGGTGTGCAGTTTAGCAAAACTTGAAATCCGTGCAAGTGTTTTTTTTAAAAAAAACGCTAAAAACTCATAAAATCAACCCATTTGATGATAATTCAACCGCTTTGATCACTGCGCGAGCTTTTATTAGGGTTTCATTCCATTCAGACTCAGGGTTTGAGTCCGCAACTAGACCTGCACCTGCCTGAACATAGACCTTATTGTGACGTATAACACAGGTACGAATCGCAATCGACATATCCATTTCACCATGCCAACCTAAATAGCCGACAGCGCCACCAAAAACACCACGTTTTACAGGCTCAACTTCATCAATAATTTCCATGGCACGAATTTTTGGTGCACCCGAAAGCGTCCCTGCAGGAAAGGTTGCCTGAAAAACATCCAAAGCATCAACATCATCGCGTACCTCACCTTGCACGTTTGAAACAATATGCATGACATGCGAATAACGCTCGATCACCATTTGATCAGTTACTTGTACTTTACCAATCTTGGCAATACGTCCGACATCATTACGTCCTAAGTCAATCAGCATCAAATGTTCAGCAATTTCTTTCTCATCCGATAACAAGTCTTGCTCAAGTGCTAAATCTTCTTCTTTAGTTTTACCGCGCGGGCGTGTACCCGCTAAAGGACGCACAGTGGCAATACCGTTTTCCAAACGCGATAAAATTTCAGGTGATGAACCAACAATATGAAACGGTTGATCATCACCCAAAGTTTTGCCTTGCACCAAAAACAAATACGGCGATGGATTGAGATGACGTAAAGCACGATAAACCTGCAACGGTTCACCATCGAAATCTGACACCATACGATGTCCAGGCACCACTTGCATGACATCGCCTGCACGAATGTATTCTTTGACAGTATCAATGGTCGCCAAGAACTTTTCTTTACCTGTGAGCGATTCAAAATGTGGTGGCGTATGTTTTTCTGCTTTTAGACTAATCGGGGTTGCTAAAATTTCTTCTAGTGCATCAAGCTGTTGTTGCGCCTTGGTATAGGCATCTGCCTGTGCTGCATCCGCATGCACAATTAAAAACAAAGTATCTTTTAAATTATCAAACACGATGACTGTTTTAGACAGCATCATCCAAATATCAGGCAAACCGACTGGATCTGTTGCAGGTACGTTTTTTAAACGCGGTTCGATATAACGTACTGCATCGTAACCCAAATAGCCAACCAAACCGCCTGTAAAACTTGGCAATTCAGGCAAGTCGGCTTGCGTAGGCACTTTAAACTGGGCCTGAAATTCGCGGATATACTGAAACGGCTGCACACAAGTTTGTTTTTCGATTGAACCATCGGCATGCTGGATGGTGAGTTCACCCGCATTGCAAGAGAAAACTGTAGATTCACCCAAACCAATAATTGAATAACGTGCCCAGTTTTCACCCCCTTCTACAGACTCAAACAAATAAGCTTGTTGATGCTGCTTCAAACGCGCAAATACCGACAATGGAGTTTCGGTATCAGCCAAACGCTGGCGATATACGGGAATAAGGTTATAGCCTGCTGCTTTAAGTTGTTCAAATTGAGTCTGAGTGGTCATGTAAAGCTCTCTATATTTCGATGTAGCAATGTTTTCGATAAGACGAAGTGAAGGACGGTTGTAGATTGACTAGCGTCGCCATCGAAATACGGGCATTACAGCCTGACTCATATTGATATCCTTTATAGCAATTAGCGTGAAGTTTTAAGCACTTAAATATTTAACAATTCAGTTAAATTATCCACAATTTGTTGCGGCTGACAATTGGCAATCGGTTCACCATGATTATAGCCGTAGCTGACTACAATACAATCAACCCCCGCTCGACGCGCGGCTTCAACATCATTAGAAGAATCACCAATCATCAAGACTTGACACTTCTCCACTTGATAATGTTCGACACAATGTAGCAATTGACGTGGATGTGGTTTACGTTCCTCAAAGCGATCTCCACCAATCACATCAGCAAAATAGTGTTGCATCTCTAATGCTTCAACAATGGCACGAGCTGGTTGTTCAGGTTTATTGGTCACACAAACTAAGGTTTTTTGTTGTGCTTTTGCCCAGTCCAAAAATTCAATAATGCCCGGGAAGGGTTGTGTGTCGATACACGGATCGGCATTATAAATTTCTAAGAAGGTATTCAGTAGCTGTTGTTGCTGTTCAGGATGAACTTCGCCCATTAAGTGCGATAAAACACTATTGCAAAATACCGCAGTTCCCTTACCCACCCAAGTTCGGACTTGTTCCAGTGTTACCAAAGGCAGTTGCAGCGCATTTAAACTCATATTCATGGCGCGGTATAAATCTGTCGCAGAATCGACCAAGGTGCCATCTAAATCAAATAAAATGACTTGACGCGTATCTAGCTGAGCAATAGACATTCTTCCCCCCTAAATGAACAAAGGCATGCGATCGCATGCCTTGATTGTAAAGCAAAGGCTACTTATTTAAACAATAGCCAAGCCAAAACTGCCAAAATCACCAAGACAACTAGTGAAATCAAGCCAACAGAGGCATTTTTCTGCTGTTCTTTCTCTAGTTCCACACGAGAAACAGGCTGCTCGACAGGCACAGGTGTTGGCTCTGCTTGAGCTGCATGAATATCTACACCTTCTGGAATAGGCGCTGGTTTTGGCACTGCCACACCTTGCGGCATACCATCTCGGTTTAATTGCACAGAACTGTCACGTTGATTCAACTCAGGCATTCCCTGCTCATTCATTTGCTGTGCAGGTGTTTTTTCTGTTTGCGCTGTGACTTTATCTGCAGTTTCAGCAACATCAGCTGCATGCTCCAATTCAACCGCAGGCGCAAGTACTGAAAATTTTAAGCTAGCAAATTGAACGATATCACCTTCTTTAAGTAAGGTTTCATCGGCAATACGCAAATCATTAACAAAAGAGCCGTTCGAAGAATTTAAATCTTGCACATACAGCGCTTGTTCTTTGAGTAAAAAAGCCGCATGTTTACGTGAAATTTCTGCCGATTGCAGCACCAAATCTGCACTTTGATGGCGCCCCACCAACATATCACGGTCGATACTAATTTCTTGGCCAGTAAATTCACCGCTAATTGCTTGTATTTTCCAAGTCATAAATAACTTCTCTCGTGTGATTTGGCGACATCATAACATGCCCTTAACCACAATCTGTGCAGGATACGATTAAGGTGTAGCGCGAATTGTGGTCGTGGTAACTGTATTTTTGGTTTTGCTCACTTCCTGCTGTGGCAAAACTACGTTTTGGCGCTGCACCGCAGGCTCAATCGCAACAGGGGTGCTGCTCACCACCGTTGCTGTACGGTTTGCAGACACTGCTGACGGCAAGGTTTGATAAGTTCCTGCTTGCGGTGCAACTCGAGAGACAGGCAAACGCTGCTGATAGACATCACTAACATTTTCAGGCAGTTTAGCAAAGCTACCATCGGTATCCATCGCCAATTGAAGGCTATACAATTGACTATAACGCTGCTGCGAAATACGGCGAATGTCCTGACTATCTCCCACAATCGTTGGGTGAATAAAAATTAATAAATTACGTTTTTGATTAGATTGACCATCGGAACGGAATAAACGCCCTAAGCCTGGAATAGCCCCCAAACCTGGCACAGCTTGACGACTATAAATCGAGTTATCAGAAATCAAGCCACCCAAGACAATGGTTTGCCCATGTTCAGCCAAAATCGAAGTTTTAATGGCGCGTTTGCTGGTGACTAAATCCTGCGCCTGACCTTTATTGGCTTTGACATCCGACACTTCTTGTTCAACTTCCAAGCGTAGTGTTCCACCCTCACCAATATGTGGCACCACTTTTAAAGTCACCCCGACATCTTTACGTTCAATGGTGGTATAAGGATTTGCCACACCACCATTGGTGGATAATGACCCTGTCACAAAAGGAACGTTCTCACCCACCACAATATAGGCTTCTTCATTATCCATAGTCACGATAGAAGGGGTAGACAATAAATTGGATTTGGTTTTTTCTTTCAAAGCCTGAATCATCGCACCATAGAGTTTACGGGAACCATCGCTTCCTTCACGATAATCCCCCAAAACCAAAGATGTACCTGCACCAATCGCACTGCCCGCACCCGCTGCACCACCAGTCAAATAGCCTGCTGCAACATTTTTTAAACTTGCACCGATATTGTCAAAGTTAATCAAGCCAATGCCGCTGCTTAAATCTCCCAGCGCCCATTGTACACCGAGCTGATCAGCATCAGTGCCCTCTACTTCTATAATTGCAGCTTCAATCAAAACTTGTTGACGACGGGTATCTAGCTGTTGAATCGCCGATTCAATTTCACGCATTAACTGCGGATCGGCTTTGATCACCAAAGCATTTTGCGAACCATCGGCAATAATACTGACACCATTGCTATTAAAACTCGTGATGTTGTTCTGATTATTACTATTCGAGCTGCCCCCTAAATTAATACTTGGGGTAGAAATGGTCGATGAATTACCTGTGGTGTTATTGTTGCTGCTTAAATTACTAGAACTGCTGTTGCTACTGTTGCTATTAGCATTAGCGCTGCTGCTCACCGCCTGCCCTGAAACCAGACCTTGCAATATTTCTGCTAAATTCTGTGCACTGGCATACTTCAAGCGAAAAACCTTTAAACCACCCAAACGATCTGCAGCAGGCACATCCATCATTTCAATCATTTGGCGAATACGTTTACGTGTTGCGGTATCGCCTTTGATGATAATACGATTGGTACGATTGTCTGCCACAATGCGTACACGCGAACCTTTAATATCTTTCGCAGCCCCTGTCGAACTCATCGACTCGAGCAAGCCAATCACTTCTTCGGCTTGACTGGATTGCAGACTAATCGCCTCAATATCATTTTGCCCCGTACCATCTAGGTTACGGATAATGCTTTCTAACTGATAAATGTTACTGGCACGATCTGACACGATTAAGGCATTGGTGCCCCCTACCGCTGATAAGTGTGCAAATTGTGGCATGAGCGGACGTAAAGCAGGAATCAGGTCATTGGCATTGGTATTTTCCAGCCATATCACCCGCGTTACAACTTGATCACCACGCGCATTTTGACGACTGTCATAAGGAATGCCTGAGCTTTTAACATTGCTGTCAGGTACAAGGCGAATGGTATTTCCTGATGGAATAGCCACCACACCATTCACATTCAACACCCCTAGAAATAAGTCATAGACTTCATTTTTATTCAGGGCTTTGTTGGAAATCACCGTGACATTGCCACGCACACGCGGATCGACTGCAAAGTTCTTGCCGGTAATATCGGCCACTTCATTAATAAATGCAGTTAAGTCCGCATCACGTAAATTAATTTTCCAGGTTTGCGCATGACTTGCAGTACTCACCATTGCAACAAGCGGTGCAGCAGCCAGTAATGCCCAAAATGGACGCTCATGATTCAATAAAGCCATAATCTACTGTGTTTCCTAACCCTAAATATGCCTCTGCATTATTCAACATGCCGATTCATTTAAAAATTTTGTTGTATGGTCATCACCTGATCACCACGTTTTATTTCTAATTTCACCTGACCTTCACGACGCGCTTGTTCTAATAACTGCGCATCGTTTTGCCCTTGCCCGACGTTTTGTCCATTTAAAGACAAAATACGGTCACCTGGCTGTAAACCCAGTTTATTTCTTAAAGCGGCTGGCGTACGTGTGGTCACTTCATAACCATTGCCCGTATTTGCCTCAACACCCATCTCTTTTAAATATTGTTCGCGATCTTCCTGTATACGCTGCACTGCCTGTCCAATGGCGTTATTCGGTTGTACGGACTGGGGGGGTGCCATTGCAGGCTCTTGGTTACCATTTGAAATTAAAGGTGCGATAGGTTGATTTAAACCATTTTCAATACCCTTAAACAATACTTCACGCGTCGCGCCACTGCTATGACGTAAAACCACCCGATCCCAATAAACTTCTGCCAATTGGTACTGACTCGAATCAATCACATCTCCAACACGGTATCGCTCTGCCACGTCATTCACTTTAATAACCGCAGAAGAAAACTGACTCGGTTGCCCAACCACCACACCTTGCAAGGTCATATTTAATTGATCATCGGCAGTGTTGCTACGCCCAAGTTCTTGAAACAATGCAAAGGATGAAGTATTCGGGATTTGTGGTTGCTGTGAACCTAACTCCACCCGATCAATTTGCATGACTTGGGGCGGCGCAACAACCCACCAAAATAAACTCGCCAGCTTCCAACACAGGTACAAAATCAAAAAAGTTAAAAGTACAGGCGCAGCACGATCAAACTGCTTCCAGTGCAAATTTTCCAATCGTTCAGAGAGTGTACGCATTAGAAACCTCCTTTAAATAGAGGTTGGCGAGTACTGATTACATAGGTATCTAAGCCCGCTTTACCCTCATAAGAGGCGATATTCATTAATAAGCGTTGCATAAGTTGTACATCTAACATCAAGCTTTGATCAAGCGCAATATTCAGCATTTTTTGTTCACGCTGATCGCGAATATCAAATAACAGTTTGCCATTTTCATCAGACAAGCTGCCTTTTAACGCAGGAATATTCATACGGTCTTGGCGCTGAGCAAAACGATACAGCAATTCGCCACCCGCCCACTGCAACTGTCCTTTGCTTTTGGTAAAACCTTGTTGTTTTTTAAAATTCAAATGAATATCTTTGAGTTGAATCGCATTACTTGGCCACTGCCAGTCCACAATACTTTTTAAGGTTTCTGGCGCAACTTGCCCATCTAAAGATTGCACCAAGACGCTACCAAAACGATAGCCAATAATGCCTTCGAGTTTAGTATTGCCACTGTGCACTTCAACATCGGCAGCGACACGTAATAAAACTAAATCTAAAGGACGTGTATTCCAACTTAAAGAGCCACGTAACTGTCCTTTATGCCAATCAGCTTGTCCTTTCCAAATATTACCACTCACATTGTGTAAGGTCTGATTATTTTTATAAAATTTTGAAATCAACCACGCTGCGGGAATTTGTAACAACACAAAAAACAAAAATGCAATGAGGGCGAAAATCCACCACGTGATGTATTTGGGTTTCTTTATCATGCCACCACGACCAACCTTACTAATTTTTCTATGAATGACTTTTTATAACACTCACACATTATGCACACTTTTTCGGCGTCGCCAATTCATACCGATAAAAAAACCAAGCTGTATTGCTTGGTTTTTGAACTCTAAGTCAAGTCAATGACAAATTGATGAAGCTTAGATTAGAAAATCTTCAAGTTTTGCGCCTTTTTCTATTTCAGCGACTAACCAGCGTGGTTTTTTTCCACGACCCGTCCAAGTATCTGTAGGATTGGTTTTGCTACGATAACGTGGCGCTACAGTTTTACGTGGGCTTTTCTTACGCTTGCTTTCGCCAACTTCCAAAATCTGCTCAATGCTTAAACCCAAATTGTCTGCAATCGCTAAAATTTGATCATAGGCATCTTCAATCGCTTGATCTTTTTTTGTTGCAATTAATGCTTCCGCTTCCGCTTGTAAATGCTTTAACTGTTCTACAGACAAATTGCTAATATCAGGCATCATACTTACTCCAAAAACTATGCTTTTTATATTCAGTTATTAAATTAAGCAGATTCATTCTATTTTTATCAAACCCAAGCGTCAATAAAAAACCCACTACTCTACATATAAATAACAGTCGGACATATTATGAACTGATTATTAAGATTTAATCAAGAATATGCTATGCAGTTTTTTCTATTTTATGGATCGCCGCGCGTACATTTTCAGGGATTAAGGTTTTTTGCATATTGACGCAATCCACACATACAATCACTGCCTCTGCCTCTGCCACCACCATTTGCTGTGCTTCACTATAAATTAAATAATGCATACGCATGGCACTATTACGCAACTCTTCTACCCGAACACCAATTTTTAAAATATCAGGATAAACCACGGGACGTATATATTTGCACTGATTTGAGGCAATTACAGTCAAAACATCTTGCTGTAAAATTTTTAAATGGTTCAAATAATACAAACGCGCATTTTCAATATAACGGTAATAAATCACATTATTGACATGCCCAAAAGCATCCATATCTCCCCATGCGACACGCTGCTCAAAAACAATTGGATAATCTGCTAATGTTAACACTACTCACCTTTAAATTTTAATTTCGACAAAATTAGAATTATTTTCAAAGATTAAATTTAACTGTTTTAATAATTCAGGCTGATCTTTTAAGTTAGATTTAACTCTTAAATAACTCATTAATACGTGTTCAGGATATAAATCCAGTAATTGTTCGGCTTCTGAATAACGTGCTGTTGCCGTAAAAATATGCCATTTAGCAAAACTAAATACAGGTAATACAGGATATTTCTGTTCCCACAAATTTATTTGCTGTTCAATTTTTGCATAATCAGGTTGCTGTTTTAACAACTGATGTTGGAACCATAAATAAAACACTTCCTGATTAAACTGTTCACTCAACATATGTACCGCAAGACGTTCATGTTGTGCAGCTAAATCAGGCAGACGCGATAACAACTTCAACCACAACACCTGAGTGGCATAAGGCTGACTGAAAATCTGCTCCCCTAAGTCGCAATAACGCTGTTGCAAGGCCTGTAAATTTTCTGCATCGGTCTGCTCAAATTGTGTTAATAACTGGGTTAGCCACTTTTGTTTGGTGTCTGCATCTAAATGCCCGTATTTGGTCGAACGCAAATAATGCCAAGGATATTGCGTGGCAAACTCACCCCACAAAGCAACTAAACGCTTTTGATAAGCTGTTTTGACTTTAAATAACCACGGCGATAATTCATGCTGATTCAGAAACTCTAAATGTGTCAAAGCTTGTTCAGGTTGCTGCTGCGCTAAATAAATTTCAATACGCTGTATTTCTGCCAATTCAAACGCCATGGCACTACTTTGATTTAATGCAGTCAACGCTTGCGGATATTGCTGTTGAATGGAATACATACGTGCTTCTATCACCCCTTTGAGGAAGCCTGACTGGGCAAATACCTGTCGAATAAATGTATGTTGATCTTCAGCAGCATCTAACAACCAAATGACCCCCAATTGCTCATAAGGATGCAGATTTTTAAAGTTAAATACGGTTTCAACCTTACGCTGCTCACGGCTAAAATAGCGTTTTAACAACAACCATAAAATTTGTAGCGAAACACTGATCGACAAGAAAAAAAACAACAACAACCAAATATTGGTTTGCAATTGCCATTCACGCCAATACACATAAACATAGCCTGAACCATACCCATAACTCAGTACACTCAGCAAAGCTATCAGTAGAATACTGACCACTACATAGGCGAGTAAAATCTGTTTCATTTATACCGCTCCCAATAAAGCACGCGTTTTTAAACTTGGCGTTGGAACGATATTTAAGTTTTTAATTTTTTCTAATTGCTGAACCAATTGCTGTACTTTCTGATCAGGTAATTGTTGTAATAACTGAATAATGTCATTCACTTCTTGTTGATATTGCACATATTGACCTTGCATAAATACTTGTCGAGCCAGCAATAGACGCAATTGTGCCTCTTTTAAAATAATCTGGCGCTGCATCAACTGTGTTGCCGGTTGCTTGGCTGATTCAATACTCAGCCATTTTTGCCAAATATAACGATCATCGACATCTGCAGGGTTCAGCTCAGGTTGTTGAACTTGCTGTTTTATGTGTTGATCTAACTGTTGTAACAACTGACTCACTTGTTGATATTTCGCATCGCGTATTGTTATAAATTGTTGAATTTGTTTCTGATCTTGCTGAATAACTTGGTGCAAACTTTGTTTCAAAGCTGGCGCTAAAGCATATTCGTTTAATTCACGGTCTAAATTTGCTAGCATTTCGGTTGCATAGTGAAATTGCTGTTGCTGTAAAGAAAATTCCACCAAGTCTAATTGCTGCGCCACCATCTCCATTGGCTGAATAGCATCTTCTTGCGGCGCAGCGCTGGATACTGCGGGCTGTTCTGCTGCACCTTGTGTATAATTACGTCGCTGTAAAGCCACCAGTTGATCATTTAAATTGGCAATATTTTTTTCTACTAAATGCAAACTTTGACTGAGTTGCTGTTGTTGCGTCGAAACTTGCATCACATCAAAACTTAATTTAACGATCCAAATCAACGCAATCAACATCACGATCACAACCAGTTTTTTCATAGCTTTCCTTGCATGAGCATCATGTGCTGCAATATTAATTCTGTTTTTAAATGGGTCAACTTCAATACTTTATATTTTGCATGATGCTGCGTTTGATAATCGAGTAAAATTTTCTCTAAACGATCACCTAATACCCAATAATATCCTCTGTTCAGTAAATCAAATTCCTGCTGAATCAAGCTCAGCCAGTTTAACCAACTGGCTTCACTGCTAATCATCATGATAAATTCTGAAGATTGTATTAAACGTGCGCGTACTGCCTGCATTTTTCCAATAGAACTGGCAGGACATTCCCGCCGATACAACACAAAATTATGGATCTGCATCCCCTGATCAATCAGTGTTTGCATCATAAATTGCCGACCGCCCTCACCACGCCAAAAAGCAATTTGTGTGCCCACTTTTAAATTTTGCAAACACGGCAAACTCAGCATCCCTTCGGAGGTTTCAACCTGCGGGACTTCGCTATGAACACCATATCCGCGTAAAACTTCTGCAGTTTTCTCACCCACAGCCACCCAACGTATATGTTGCAAATCCTGCAAGGATATTTGGCTTTGGGTTAAATATTTCATCCCAATATCGACTGCAGTAGGACTGACCACCACAATAATATGTGTATGTGGCAACTGAGTGTATAAATTAGCCAGTTGCTCTGACCACGGCTGTGCAGTAAGCTGCAACAAGGGCAAGTCAATGACCTCAATATGCTGTTGTTGCAAAGCCTGAGTTAAGACCTCTGCACGATCTTTAGGTCGGGTATTAATGAATAGCATGGGCTTCTGGCGCAATATGGACTATTGATACAAGGCTTTCAGTAATTCACCCGCACCTTGTGCCAATAAAGCTTTTGCCAATTCTTCACCTAGCATTTCAGCCTGTTCAGGTGCACCATGTTGCACAGCTTTAAGAATGGTTCGCCCATCGACACTACCAACACGACCTTCAATCTGCAATTGACCATTCTGCAAAGTTGCATAGCCTGCAATTGGTACCTGACAACCGCCTTCTAAGTAAGCATTAAAAGCACGTTCGGCACGTACACACACATTGGTTTCAGCATGCATTAACGGCAAAATCAAATCCAGAACCGCCTGATCTTGGCTACGACATTCCAGACCCAAAGCCCCTTGCCCCACTGCAGGTAGGCTCACATCCGGCTGAATAGTATGGCGAATGCGCTCTGCCAAGCCCAAACGCCTTAATCCTGCACTGGCTAAAATAATTGCGTCATACTGACCATCATCTAGCTTAGACAGGCGCGTGCCCACATTGCCACGTAAATCAATAATCTCTAAATCTGGACGTGCTTTTAAAATTTGACATTTGCGGCGCAAGCTTGAGGTTCCGACTTTAGCGCCCTGTGGTAAATCTGCAAAACTGGCATAATGGTTCGATACAAAGGCATCGAACGGGTCTTCACGCTCACAAATGACCGCCAAGCTTAACCCTTCAGGCAATGCCATGGGTACATCTTTCATGGAATGTACGGCTAAATCGGCACGACCATCCATTAAAGCAGCTTCTAATTCTTTGACAAATAAGCCTTTCCCCCCAATTTTTGCCAGTGGGGTATCTAAAATTTTATCGCCCTGTGTGACAAAAGTCACCAACTCAACAGTTAAATCGGCATGCATCGCCTCTAAGCGGGCACGAATGTGTTCAGCCTGCCATAACGCAAGCGGGCTTTGTCGAGTGGCAATTTTCAGGGTTTTCATCATAACAGCTAAGCAAGATAAATAAGTTCATCTAAACTTAACCTGATCCCCTAAAAATGCAAGCCTATTTCTTTACTGATTTATCAATCTGTTGCGTATTCATCTGCGATGAGAATGATCAATTAGAGTTTTTGGATGCGTTCTCGCAATAAAGGTAAATGTCGTCGACTAACAGCCAAACGCTCATCTAGCTCGCGGCAACGCACCTGATACTGTCCTGAATTGACCACTTCTAGCCCCTCCAAAAACTGAATCGAGACCAAAGCATTTCGGTGAATGCGAATAAATTGATCACCAAATTCGCTTTCTAAATCTTTCAGCGTTTCATCAATCAAGACACTGCCATTTTTATGACGCACCGTGACATATTTCTGATCGGCTAAAAAATAATAGATATTTTCTAGAGGCACCAACTCTACACCACGATAGGTTTTCGCAGCAATTTGGTGACGTTTTATTTTTAATTCGTCCATATTTTCTTTTTGTTTTAAATGACTCATCTGCGCTTGCGTGAGTTTTGTTAAATGATCTAAAACCTGTTGCAATTCCTGTTGCATAATAGGTTTTAACAAATAGCCTTCCGCATGGGACTTAAATGCCTCAAGTGCATGTTGATCGTAGGCGGTACAAAACACAATGGCTGGCGTTGGGTCAAGCTCACGCAAATGTTGAGCGCAACTTAAACCATCCATTCCCGGCATTTGAATATCTAATAATATGACATCCGGCTGATGTTCATCTGCCAGTTCAATCGCCTGTTGCCCATGAGCTGCCGTTGCTACTACATGATGCCCCAATTGAGTGACCAAACGTGATAATCGCTCTCTTGCTAGAGGCTCATCATCACAAATTAGGATGTCCATTTCCCCTCCTTATGATTTGAATACTTTATTTTTATCAAGTTAAGAAAAATTTGAACAATCACAATTTTTATTTATAGCGATATTGCAATACCGTTGTGTACATACCTTTCCCTGCATAACTTTGAAAAGTGACACTTCGTCCATAATAAGCCTGTAAACGCTGTTTCACGTTTTGTAGCGCAATACCGTGTCCTTGTCTTAAATTTATTTTATCGCTGACATACGGATTTGTAATGACAATATTGACTTGGTTTTGCAATATTTCGATCAATATACTTATCGTACTCTTTGCTAAAACTTTTTCAACTCCATGAAAAATACTATTTTCTAACAAGGGTTGTAAAGTTAATAAGGGAATTTGTACCTGACTGAGCAGTTGCGGTTGTTCAATTTTCCATTCTACGGTCAGTCGTTCACCTAAACGAATTTGTTCTATATCTAAATATCGCTGACAAAGTTCAATTTCATCTTTCAGGCTTACCAGTTTTAATTCTTGCAAACTGGCACGAAATAAACGTGATAAATTGAGCAGCATTTGCTCGGCTTTATCGGGATCTATGGCAATGAGACTAATCACATTATTTAAACTATTGAATAAAAAATGTGGATGAATACGCGCCTGCATGGCATGTACCCGCGCTTGTAATTCACTGTGCTGTTGCTGAATTGCCTGTTCACGTACATAAATATACCGAAAGCAAAATGCGCCCAATAATACACCATAACTCAAATGCAGTCCGACACCATGTAACAGATCATCTATACCAAATTGTTGTAGATGAAATTTTTGCCCAAAATGCAACAATGTATTTAAACTGAGTGTGGTCAGCAACACGATGCCTTGCAGCAGCAAAAAGCTGACCAAAAAAGATAAACTCAAGCCCATGCGTAAAAAACGTGCTTGAAAAAATTCCACCAAGGCCGCAAAACATAACACCACCCAATTGATGTAAAGCACGTATTGCAGCACCCGAGCAAAACTTAAGCCGTGCCAACCTTGAGCTTCAGCCAATGCCAAGACCATCGCCAAGGCATTACTGCCAATAAATAATTCAATTAGATATTGCCAACGTCCTATTTTCGTAAAAAAATACAGCTCATGTTGTTCTGCCTGCGTATCAGCATAAGTTTGATTGGCTTGTTCTTCGGCAAGTGAATCTGAATTTGTTATACTCTTGTCCAAATCACCGCTTTTTACTTTATTGAGCCGATATGACCACATCTTCTAATTCCTCAAATCCGTCACAAGCCCAAACTTCGGGTATGTGGGGCGGTCGTTTCTCTGAAGCGACTGATGCTTTTGTTGCTGAATTTACAGCATCTGTTCAATTTGACCAACGCTTTTATAAACAAGATATTGCTGGCTCAATTGCGCATGCAACGATGCTTGCCAAAGTAGGCGTACTTACAACTGAAGAGCGTGACGATATTATTCAAGGTTTAAATACCATTCAGGCTGAAATTGAAGCAGGTCAATTTGAATGGCGTATTGATCTTGAAGATGTCCACATGAACATCGAATCACGTCTTACTCAGCGTATTGGCATTACAGGTAAAAAATTACATACAGGTCGTAGCCGTAACGACCAAGTAGCAACCGATATTCGTTTGTATGTCCGTGACGAAATTGATGCCATTTTAGAATTATTAAAAAAATTACAACACGGCATTTTGAGCTTGGCAGCCAAAAACACCCATACCATTATGCCTGGTTTCACCCATTTACAAACCGCACAGCCTGTGACTTTTGGTCATCACCTTATGGCGTGGTTTGAAATGCTGGTACGTGACTCTGAGCGTTTAATTGACTGCCGTAAGCGTGTTAATCGCATGCCTTTAGGCTCTGCTGCTTTAGCAGGGACTACTTACCCAATTGACCGCGCTTTTACCGCAGAATTATTGGGCTTTGAAGCTGTATCTGAAAACTCGTTAGATGCCGTATCTGACCGTGATTTCGGAATTGAGTTTAACGCCGCTGCATCTTTAATTATGATGCACTTGTCGCGCATGTCTGAAGAATTGATTTTGTGGACATCGGCACAGTTTAAATTTGTGAATATTCCCGACCGTTTCTGCACTGGCTCATCTATTATGCCGCAGAAGAAAAACCCAGACGTGCCTGAATTGGTGCGTGGTAAAACAGGTCGTGTTTATGGTGATTTAATGAGTCTATTGACCCTGATGAAAGGTCAACCGCTTGCCTACAACAAAGACAACCAAGAAGACAAAGAACCATTGTTTGATGCAATTGATACTGTACGCGGCTCGCTCATGGCATTTGCCGACATGATTCCTGCCTTAGTACCGAATATTGCAGAAATGCGTGAAGCAGCATTGCGTGGTTTCTCTACCGCAACCGACCTTGCAGATTACTTGGTGAAAAATGGCGTAGCCTTCCGTGATGCGCATGAAATTGTAGGTAAAGCCGTAGCCTTGGGTGTTCAAGAAGGTAAAGACCTGTCTGAACTGAGCTTAGCGCAATTACAACAATTCTCTGACTTGATTCAAGCCGATGTATTTGAAAAAGCCTTAACCCTTGAAGCTTCTGTAAATGCACGTGATCATATTGGTGGTACTGCACCTGCACAAGTCGCTGCAGCAATTGAACGTGCTCAAGCACGTCTTGCCCAACTTTATGCCTAACCGGGAAGTCGCTATGTCTAAACAAGTGTTTTGTCGTAAATATCAAAAGGAAATGGATGCGATGGATTTTGCACCATTTCCAGGTGCAAAAGGTCAAGAACTGTTTGAAACCGTGTCTAAGCAGGCATGGCAAGAATGGCTCAAACACCAAACTACACTCATTAACGAAAAGCGTTTAAATGTGTTTGAGGCCGATGCGAAAAAGTTTCTTGAAGAACAGCGTGAAAAATTCCTGAACAATGATGCTAGCTTAGAAGTCGCTGAAGGTTTAAAACCTCAAAACTAATTCCAAACCAGTATTTGCACTTGCATCATGCGATACTGAGATCACGCACTAATACCAAAGAAGAGTCTTCACGAAGGCTCTTTTTTATGCCTTTTTTTGCATGACCTACTGCCATGCAGCAAAACAACTGAAAGAAGATTCAAAAAATGAAAGCTGTTGCTGATTTTTTAAAGATGAACATTTACATTTTTAAGCCCTAAAAATAGTGGCTTAGGCGATGATTTCAAATAAAATCATAAAAAATAAATCACACGAATAACAATGTAATTCCAAAATACATTTGTACATAAAACGCTACATTCCACTACAATATACCACATGATTCTTGCGTGTGATTTTTCTATACTTATTTTGAGAAGATAAGCAAGGATCTCTCGCTATAATAAATATTCTCGATTTCAATCTCAGATTTCCCCCAAAGTCTGAGATTTTTTTATCCAAAATTCAGGCTGTTTCAAATCTTAAAGATCACCCAAAATCTAGAAGAATAATTTAAGCAAAAAAAAGCCCCATCGTCCGATGAGGCTGAATATTCAAAAAAACTGTACTTAGCGTTCCTGTACTTTTTCTTCAATTTCTTTAACGCTGGTATGACGTACGTCCAAACCTTTCACCATATAAATCACTTGCTCTGAAATATTTCGTGCGTGGTCACCAATACGCTCTAATGAACGTAAAACCCACATCACATTAATCACACGTGAAATATGTCGTGGATCTTCAATCATATAGGTCATCAGGGTACGTGTTGCAGATTGATATTCACGATCAATATCAGCATCGGCAAGTAAAACACGTAGTGCTTGATCGACATCTAAACGCGCAAAAGCATCTAGTGCATCATGAATCATGACACGCACCTGGTTACCAATATGACGTGTTTCCATATAGCCACGTGGTGAACCGCCTTCTTCACATAAGTTTTGAGCAATACGGGCAATTTTTGCAGCTTCATCACCAATACGCTCTAAGTCAGTATTGGCTTTAGACATGGCAATCACCATACGCAAATCAATTGCGGCAGGATGACGGCGCGCCAAAATTAATGTTAAGGCTTCATCAATTTCGGTTTCCATGCGGTTGACAGCATTATCTTGGAACTGAACTTCTACCGCCAAAGCTGCATCGGTATCCAAGAGTGCATGAATCGAGTTGGCAACCTGCTGCTCTACCAAACCACCCATGGTCATAAATTTGGTATTTACATCCTGCAAATCTTCATTGAACTGAGAAGAAATATGGTGACTTAACACAGGATTATTCGTACTCAAGGAATACACTCCACAACAAAAGGATAGACTGACGCAATAATTGAATATTAAAGCATAGCAATGATGACGCTTTTATGACATTTTCTCACCAAACTCTCAAGTCTGATCGTTTCCGTCTTTATACAACATACCTGATACAGATGACAAAATGATTTTATATGGCTTTCTGAATCAACCAAGCATTCATTTCCTGTATATCTTGTTCGGTCAACTGCCCAACTGCTGCTTTTAGCTGTAGCACATGCTTTAAATAATCATATTGCGCATTGAGATAATCCTGTTTGGCAGAAAAGGCGTTACGTTGTGCCAACAGTACATCTACCATGGTCTTTAAACCTTCCTGATATTGCGCTTTGGATGCTCGTGCCACCAAATCTGCAGAATTCATTGCAGCTTGCCGCGCCTGCAATTTGGCTTGATCGGTTTCGACTTGTAAATACGCCTGTTTCACATCGGTATTGGCTTTACGAATCGCAGCATCTAATTCAGCTTCAGACTTTTGTACCAAAACTGCTGCCTTTTGCACATTTTTATTGACCCGCCCACCGCTAAACACATTCCAGTTCATTTCAATCCCGACCTGATCGAACTGACCATCGGGCGACATGATACTTTCAGGGCTTTGCTTGGCATAACCATAACTGCCCACAGCTTCTACCTGCGGATAACGTGCTGCTTGCTCAACTCGACGTGCATCTTCGGCATATTGTCGCTGTAAACGTGCCTGCTGAATGGCCAAATTTTGAGTTTGTGCCAATTGTGACCATGCCTCTAAACTTTCAGGCACAGGTTTTTGAAATTGAAAGTCATCACGCAAAACCGCCAAACTTTCGTGATACGGTCCAATCAATTGTGCCAACTGCTCTTGTGCCAAAACCAACTGCACATGTGTGGCAATCCGGTTTGCCCGTGCATTTTGATACTGTGCATTGGCTTCACTAACTTCACTTTTCGCAACCAAACCCTCGCGCAGTTTGGCATTCATCATATTGAGCTGTTCGAGTAAGGCATGTTCTTCTTGTAAATATGCTGCAGTTAAAGACTGTTGTCGCAGTACGTTAAAATACGCTTCTGATACACTCAAAATATGTTGCTGTTGTTGTAAACGTAACGTGACTTCACTCAGGCTTAACGAGGTTTTGACTTGTTTTAGAGCTTGCCAAGCATCCCAACGGAATAAAGGCTGACGTGCTGTTAATGCGATTTGGCGTGAAGTTGAAGATGAAGATGAACTGCTTAAAAATTCAGGTGAGAAACTGACATCATTGAGCTGACTCATTTCCTGACTTTTACGCGTGATATTGCCTGACAAAGTCACAGTTGGCAGTAAATTGCCTTGCGCAAGCCCTAAATTTAATTGATCGGCCTGATATTGTAATTGCTGTGCGCGCCAAGTCGGATCGCTATTTTGAGCACGCTGATAGGCTTGCATTAAATCCAAAGCAAAAGCGCTTGAACTCATCCAACATAAGCATGTCACTAACATCATTTTTTTCATTATTATTCGATCGACCCACTGTGTAAATTCATCAATCCTACTGCAATGTATTTTTACACCGCCCATACTAAAGCGAATTTGCATTTTTTTCGTATGATTTTCATTAATTTGAAAATTTTTCATATTATTTCAATTCATTGCAATACCTAAGCAAAGCCATACACATACTAACAATCGCTGCATAAAGTGGTACTTACTCACAGGCATGTAACCAAACTCTAGCAGAATACTACAATTTACTCCGTGGCTTTGACTTTACAATACAAGCTCTCCCTTCGTCCTTCGATCCAAGTTTCTAAAACTGTGTGCTTCGCAGAGAATATTTGAAATTTAGAATTTTGGTATGAATGACTCATTTTGAATTTTTGGAATCCATTGTGCCTGAAATGAAGGTACTAGATGATGAATGAATACTCATGTTGAATTGCTGTAATGGTTAAATTTCTTCACGCCAGTAAACTTGCCCTGCTGCTTGGGAGTTGTCTGTGTTTGCTCGCTTGCCAAAATTCAGATACACCTCCCGTACCTGAACCACCAAAGGTAGAGACCAGTGCTAGCGAACCTGTAGATTTGACCCAAATGTGTGAAAACATTCAGCACAATATGCAGCAAATTGACAATACTCGCACCACGTTTGCGCTAGAACAAATCAATCAGGATTTAAAAGTCTGCCTACCCTTGCTGCCTTTAAATGAGCAATTAAATTTGCTTAATCTTTCGACCCAAATGTATCAGCGTTTTTTGCATGTGGAACGCAGCGCTGCAGAACAAGCAGCTTTTGATCAACATGCTTTTGATATGGCACAGCATCCGACCATTCAGCAAAGTCATTTTGAAAACTTTGCTTTGCGCGATCAATATTTATTGAAACACAAAGGACAAGCCTATTTAGAGCTATACGATGCTGGTGAAGCACAACAGGTTTATCGCCGTAGCCCGCAATATTTAGCCATTATTTTTGCCCCGTACATGCCCGATGCCGAGCAGATTTTTATTGAAAGAATGGCTAAAGACAATATGCAGCATAGTTTGCGTGATGGTGGGCTCACCCTTGATGCTACCGATTTGGCTGAACGCGCCTTATTTTGGGAAGATTACGTGCAGCGTTATCCTAAAAGTCACTTTATACGCGATGCACGTTACCTAGCCAAAGTGTATGCCATGCTGCTGTTTAAAGGCACAATCAATAATCCTGTTTCACAGGACTATGTCGATGAATCCAGTATCCAACCCGCCGTATTATTTGAAGTTAAAAAACTGGTAAAGTTGCAAAAATCACCCTTAGCAGAACAAGCGCGTAAATTTCTTGCTTTTATACACATGAGCAGTGAACAACGACTCACTGAAATTGCAGTACAGCCCACTGCACGTGAACAGCGTGATTACGGTGATTATGCCTTGGTCCATGCACAGTTGAATCAATATTTAAATTTAAAAAATATCTCAATCGATGCTAAACGTGATTGCTTTAGCGACGCCATTTGCATTACTCGTTAATTGTCCAAAGTCACTCAAGCCTCAAAGCCTTGTCAGGAAGTGCTAGAGAATAAAAGCCACGTGAAGTCTGCTTTTATACCGACAACGTGCTACTATTTATACAGCTTGACGGAGCGCGAGTAATTCCTCGCTGAGATTGTGTCCATTCTTTGTTGCTTGCTCAGTGGCCTGCAACACAGATTTAAACCCAAGTACCGTTGAACCTGATCAGGTTAAAACCTGCGTAGGAATCAAGCCACCTAAAAACCCAGCCACACGGTTAATGTTGAACTATTAAAGTCTCAACAACTCAATTGCAATGTTTTTGGTCGTGCTTGATTCGTTGATTTCATTCTTCAGGATCATTGCAATGAACCAATTAACGAATCTATCCCCTGCTGACATTTCTGCTCAACACGAGCAAGATGCCAAAGATTTAACCCGCATTTTGCCAGCATCGAAAAAAGTCTATATTCAAGGCTCACGCCCAGACATTCAGGTGCCAATGCGTGAAATCGAACTGACCGACACCCCAACAGGTTTAGGCGGTGAGCACAATCCACCACTTATGGTGTATGACACTTCAGGTGTATACACCGATCCAAATGTTGAAATTGATCTAAACAAAGGTTTGCCAAACGTTCGCGAAAGATGGATTGAAGAGCGTCAAGACACCGAAAAACTAGAAACCCTCAGCTCTGTATTTGGGCAAGAGCGTTTACGCGATATCCGAACTGCAGAGATTCGTTTTGCCCATATTCAAAAGCCGCGCCGTGCCAAAGCGGGTAAAAACGTCACCCAAATGCACTATGCCAAACAAGGCATCATCACTCCAGAAATGGAATATATCGCGATTCGTGAAAACCAACGCCAACGCGAAGGTGTCGATATGCGTCAACACCCAGGGCAAAACTTTGGGGCTAAAAACCTCACTGAAATCACGCCTGAATTTGTACGTCAGGAAGTGGCAGAAGGTCGTGCAATTATTCCTGCCAACATTAACCATCCAGAATGTGAACCCATGATTATTGGTCGCAACTTTTTGGTAAAAATCAATGCCAATATTGGTAACTCGGCACTGGGTTCAAGTATTGATGAAGAAGTCGCGAAAATGACTTGGGCGACCCGTTGGGGCGCAGATACCATCATGGATTTATCGACAGGTAAAAACATCCATGAAACCCGTGAATGGATTATCCGCAACTCGCCTGTGCCAATTGGTACTGTACCTATTTATCAGGCACTAGAAAAAGTAAACGGCATTGCCGAAGACCTCACTTGGGAAATTTTTAAAGACACCCTGATTGAACAGGCAGAGCAAGGGGTGGATTACTTCACCATTCACGCAGGTGTGTTATTACGTTATGTACCCCTCACGGCTAACCGCTTAACAGGCATTGTGTCACGTGGTGGTTCAATCATGGCACAGTGGTGTTTGGCGCATCATGAAGAAAACTTCCTTTACACACACTTTGATGAAATCTGCGAAATCATGAAAGCTTACGATGTATCGTTCAGCTTAGGTGATGGTTTACGTCCGGGTTGTATTCAAGATGCCAACGATGAAGCACAATTCAGCGAACTGCGAACTTTGGGTGAATTGACTCACCGCGCTTGGGAACATGATGTGCAAGTGATGATTGAAGGCCCGGGGCACGTACCAATGCACATGGTCAAAGAAAATATGGACTTGCAACTTGAAGTCTGTAAAGAAGCACCATTCTATACACTCGGCCCATTAACCACGGATATTGCACCAGGTTATGACCATATTACTTCTGCAATTGGTGCAGCGATGATTGGTTGGTACGGTACTGCAATGTTGTGCTATGTGACACCTAAAGAGCACTTAGGCTTACCGAACAAAAAAGACGTCAAAGACGGCATCATCACCTATAAAATTGCAGCACATGCGGCTGACCTTGCCAAAGGACATCCGGGCGCGCAAGCACGTGACAATGCCTTATCTAAAGCACGTTTTGAATTCCGCTGGGAAGATCAGTTTAACCTGAGCCTTGACCCAGATACCGCACGCAGCATGCATGATGAAACCATGCCAAAAGAAGCGCATAAATCTGCACACTTCTGTTCAATGTGCGGACCAAAGTTCTGTTCGATGAAAATCACGCAAAACGTGAGAGATTATGCACAAAATCAAAATGCTGCGAACAAAACGGAGCAAGTAGATGCAGAGGTCGAATCAGGTCTCAAAGCCATGAAAACCGCTTATCAGGAACATGGTCAAAAATTATACCATAAGCTCTAGTTTGTTTAAAAAGCGTTTGTATTCAATAAAATCTCAGTTAGGATGAAATTATGCTTTGCTCATCCTGATGAGAATTTATGAAGATTATTCAACAAGCAACTTATGGACAACACGATGCACAGATTCACCAACGTGAATACCTGTATCGTGGTTTTATTCAGGTTGAAAAAGTCAGCCTGAGCCATCGCTTGTTTAATCAAACTACATATACCCCAGTCCTTCAGCGTGAACTCATTCAACGCCCTGAAGCGGCTGGGGTACTCATTTATGATGCACCACAACAAAAATTTGCCCTGATTGAACAATTCCGTATTGGTGCAATTGATGATTGCGACTCGCCTTGGCAACTCGAAGTGATTGCAGGCGTGCTAGATGGCAATGAATCACCTGAAAGTTGCATTCGTCGTGAAGCTTTAGAAGAATCGGGCTGCGAGTTAAAAGAATTACAACATTTATTCAGTTTTTATCCATCTGCAGGGGCATGCGCAGAATTGTTCCACTTATATAGTGCGAACACTACCTTACCACAGGAAGGTGGCGTGTTTGGTATGCCTGATGAAGGAGAAAACATTCAATTACACATTATTGATTATCGGGAAATTCCAAACTTACTGACCAATGGTCGGCTAAAAAATGCACCTGTCATCATGGCATTGCAATGGTTACAACAACAAATTAAAACCGTAAAGGATGTCTAAGGGGTCAGGCATGACTTTATTCTCAAATAATCACCAGCAACGCTGGACCATTGTACAAATTTCCGATACGCACCTCATGAATCAGGAAGATTTAGAGTTTGTGCATATGAATCCTGAACGTAGCTTTCATGCGGTGATGCATGATATTCAACAGCAATACCCGCAGCTTGATGCTATTTTCCATACGGGCGATTTAGCACAAATACCCGTTACTGAAACCTATCAGCGTTATTTGCAGTTTATGCAGACTTTAAATACACCGCATTTCCAGATTCCGGGCAATCATGATGATGTAGCAATTTTTCCATTTCATTTACAGTCCAATCAAGTTCATGCAATTGAGTTGGGTAATTGGAGTGTCATTTTACTCAATACTGCAGTCAAAGGTCGGATCGATGGTTGGATGGATGCAGCACAATTACAACAGTTAGATCAGCTTTTACAGCAACATGCCCATCAGCAGGTGATTATTGCCTGTCATCACCATCCTTTTGATATGCAGTCCCACTGGATTGATCAGCATAAACTTAAAAATACCAAATCCTTAATTGATGTCTTGGCACGACACAACAACGTCAAATTAGTACTGTGCGGGCATGTGCATCAAGACTCACTCAATGAATGGCAAGGGATTCAGTTTTACTCTACGCCTTCAACCTGTGTGCAATTTAAACCGCATAGCCAGCACTTTGCGCTTGGGCCTGAAGCACCAGGTTACCGTGTGTTACATTTGAATGCAGATGGCAGTTATAGCACTCAAGTGCATCGGGTTGAGCATTTCGAACAACAAATAAATTTTGAAATTTCAGGTTATTAACTTTTCATTTTATTTTTTTTGCTTTACTTTATGCCTTCAACAAAAAATGCGATAACACATCCAAACATCAAAGACTATCCATAATCAAAAAAAGTCTATATGATGACGTCCCCCGAAGAAAGAATTCTTTCTGAGGGAGTGGATAAAAACACTTGCATATCACCATATTTTTCGCGTATGAATCTTACGCATATGATGAGGAATGTCCTACATGGCGAATGACAACCTAAATCAAGTCTTGGACGAACAAACAGATCTTGTAGAAGAAAAAGCTACAAAACGCGTGCGTAAGGCGAAGCCAAAGGCTTTAGAGGGTGGTTCTACAGCTAGCTTATTTGGTATTGCACCTTATCAGCCGAAAAAGAATGAAGAATACATGTCTGAAGGACAACTCGAACATTTCCGTCAAATTCTCATGGCGTGGAAAGAAGAGTTAATGTCAGAAGTAGATCGTACACTCAACACCATGCAAGACGAAAATACAGCTTTGCCTGATGTGAATGACCGCGCGACACAAGAAGAAGAATTTGCGATTGAATTACGTACTCGTGACCGTGAACGTAAATTGATTCGTAAAATTGAACAATCTATTGAAGCGATTAAAAACGATGATTATGGTTTCTGTGAAACTTGTGGTATCGAAATCGGTTTGCGTCGCTTAGAAGCACGTCCAACGGCAACACTATGTATTGACTGTAAAACTTTTGCAGAGATCAAAGAGAAGCAAAATAACGGTTAATTGTGACTGTTGAAAATTCCTTAGCGGAGCATACGCGTCAGCGAGATCATATTTCGCTGACACGCTACTCAGGTCGGTTCGCACCATCGCCAACTGGCCCTTTGCATTTTGGCTCTCTTATCACTGCCGTTGCCAGTTATTGCGATGCCAAAGCTCAGCACGGCACTTGGTTGGTACGTATTGAAGATACGGACATTCCACGCATCTACCCAGGCAGTGAAAGCCATATCTTGCGCTGCATAGATACCTTTCAATTTGAACCCGATGCCGAAATTATTTTCCAGAAAGATCGACTTGATCTCTATGCAGCCATATTACAACAATTGCAGCAACGCGGCTTGGTCTATGCCTGTCAATGCACCCGTAAAATGCTTGGCTCCAATCATATTTATGCAGGGACTTGCCGCAATTTAGGCTTAGATTTTACCAATCAAGCGATTCGGGTCAAAGCCACAGACCAAGAAATTTGCTTTCAAGACCGCTTGCAAGGAAAACAATGTTCCAACCTTGCACATGATTTGGGCGATTTTGTCCTGAAACGGCGTGATGGCATTATCAATTATCAATTGGCAGTGGTGGTGGATGATTATCTGCAAGGTATTACCCACGTGGTTCGCGGCGCAGATTTACTCGACAACACCGCACGGCAAATCTATTTGGGACAACTGTTAGGCTACCCTCAACTCACATACACGCACCTGCCTTTAGCCATGAATGCGCAAGGGCAAAAACTGTCTAAACAGAACTTGGCACAAGCTTTAGATTTAGCCCAAGCACCAAAGTTACTGCAAGCCGCTTTAACCGCTTTGAATCAGGCGACTGTCGAATTAGACACGCCTGCACGTATGCTCACACAAGCCATTCAACAATGGGATCTTTCACGTATTCCTGCAGGTACAACTTTACACGGCTATTATTTATAAAACTTAAAATTCAGTTATGCTCAAAGTGAAATGGATCATTTGAGGTTGTGTCATGTTTTTTATTTTTGGTGTGGGACCTAAAACCAAAGTAGTCGAGAAAAAGCAATTTAAATGCCCCGTTTGCCGCACCTGCAGTAACTATAAACTCAGACAGCAACGACAATATTTTTCCTTATTTTTTATTGCCTTGTTCCCTGTGTCTAGACGGCAAAACTCCACGGTCAAGTGTTTACATTGTGGAACAGTCATGCCAAGCATGGTGTTGCACCATACTCAGCACGAAGCGAAATAGAAGAATAAATTCTAGAAATTCGATTCCTCACGGCTTGGGTTAATTTCGTGCGTGCTGGCTTCAATTTTCAGAATCAAACTCACCATCACTGCACACATAATTAACGATGAACCACCATAACTAATAAAAGGCAGGGTCAAACCTTTGGTCGGCAACATGCCCATGTTCATGCCTGCGTTCACCATAATCTGCAATAAGAAAATAATACTGATGCCATAAGCCAAATATCCTGCACGTAAGTACTGGTTTTTTAGGGCACGATGACCAATTTTAATACAGGCAATCAGCATCGCAAAAGACAAGCTCAACACCACAAAAATGCCTAAGAATCCAAATTCCTCACCCAAGACAGCCAACATAAAGTCTGTATGTGCTTCAGGCAAATAGGACATTTTCTGGATACTATGCCCCAAACCCACGCCTACCCATTCACCGCGTCCAAATGCCATTAAAGCATTAGACAACTGATAGCCGACACCCAAAGGATCATTCCACGGGTTTGAAAACGACATTAAACGCTCAAAACGATAAGGCTCAAATACCACCAAAAACACAAAGGCGGCAATAATCGCGCCAAAAGCAATGCCAAACTGAATTAATGGTGCGCCCGCTAAAAAGAACACCCCCAACATGGTCAAGGCAATCACCACTGTCGCACCCAAGTCAGGCTCGGCAATCACCAAACCTACCGTGACTGCCATAATCACAGCAAGACGAATCAACCCTTTAATGTTATTGCGCACTTCTTCGGCACGGCGTACCACATAGTCAGCGGTAAAAATAGCCATCATCACTTTAGCGACTTCGGACGCTTGCAAGGTAAAGCCTGCGACTCGAATCCAGCGTTTAGAACCATTGACCTCAGTACCCACCAACAAGACTGCAGCTAACAAGGCAATGGTCACAATCCACAGAAAAAAGGTGTTGTTAAACCAGGTATTCAGCGGCACTCTATAGGCAATCACGGCAGCGCCCAATGCCACCACAATTGAAATGCCGTGACGCAATACATAGTGAAAGGCATTTTCATGCATACGCTCGGCATAAGGCATCGAAGCCGACGCCACCATGATTGAGCCAATACATAACAACGCCAGTACGCTAAAAATCAGTACATTGCGTACATTCACTTCCGCAGGCAGTTTAGGTAACCAGCGGTCATAGACCTGATTGAGTTTATTGATTGTTGCCTGAGCAAAGCCAGCCATATCTCACACCTTATTGTTGTTATACCAGTGCGTTGACATAAGCAACGAACTTGTGACCACGTTCTGGATAGCCCGAGAACATATCAAAACTTGCACATGCAGGTGACAATAGCACCACATCATGCGCCTGTGTATGTTGTTGGCAGATTTCAACGGCTTGTTGCAAGGTATCTGCAGTTAAGAGTTGGGTTGTTCCTGCAACTGCTGTTTCAATTTTCGTGGCATCTTCACCAATCAACACCGCCAATTTGGCATATTGTTGCAATGATTGACGTAGCGCAGTAAAGTCCTGCCCTTTGCCTTGCCCACCTAAAATAATCGCAACCTTGCCGCCTTGTGCCTGAATTGCTGCGCCCAAGCCATCTAAGGCCGCTAAAGTTGCACCAATATTGGTTCCTTTGGAGTCATTATAATAACGCACCCCATGTAATTCTTTGACGAACTCACAACGATGCTCCAAACCTTTAAAGGTTTTCAGCGTTTCCAGCATGCTGTGCATAGCTAAACCAATGGCTTCACCCAATGCCAAGCATGCTAATGCATTCGCAATATTGTGTGTACCTTGAATATACATCTCGGTACTTTTTAATAAACGCTCACGCCCACGTGCCAACCACATGCTGCCATCATCATCTTTTAACAAGCCATATTGATTTAAGTCAGGCGCATTTAAGCCAAAACTTTGCATAGGAGTTTGATCTGGCACTAACGGACGACTTAAAGCATCATCACGGTTAAACACCACTTTTTTCACACCCTGAAAAATACGATGTTTGGCGGTGTGATAACCCAGCATATCGCCATGACGGTCTAAATGGTCTTCACTCATGTTCAGCACCACCGCCACTTCTGCATTTAAATTCGAGGTGGTTTCTAGCTGAAAACTGGAAAGTTCTAAAATATACAGCTCAGGATTATCTTTGATCAGATCCAACGCAGGACGTCCTAAATTACCCCCTACTGCGACTTTTTTGCCTGCTTGCTCTGCCATTAAACCAATGAGCGTGGTAACGGTACTTTTCGCGTTTGACCCTGTAATTGCCACTATAGGTTTGTCGGTCGCGCGACGTAAAATCTGAATTTCACTCACCACAGGAATACCCTGTGCCATCGCAGACTGAATTTCAGGAAGTTTTGGATCTAGCCCCGGGCTAATCACAATTTCTTCTGCAGACAGCAATAAATCCTGATCAAACTGACCAAAGCGGGTTTCCACGTCGGCAGGAATTTGGTCATGCCCTGGGGGTGTGGGGCGAGAATCTGTCACAGCAACGCGGTAACCCTGATGATGTAAAAAATTAACTGCTGCAACACCAGAAATGCCTAGTCCTGCAACGACTTTTAAACCACCACGTTGTATTAACATTTTTTCCCCATTTTGTGCGCTAATTTTAAAACAGACAAAATAGTAGCACTTTGCTGTTTTGAATGCTTTTTCTGTTTGCAGTTCCTGCAGTTTTTTTTGTGTCAGTGCGTAAAAAAACCGTCATAATGCTGACGGTTTTTTAAAAAAGAATATCCCTACAGTGAATCAACTCTATTTCCACTTCACCGCTTGAACTTCAACTTTCTTTTCTGCGGTTTGGTCTGAATGATCACAACCACAACTACCACCACAGCCTGCCGCTGCTGCAGGTTTTAGCCACTTGGCCAAACCATGCCAGCCTTTTTCAGCACAGAAATTGGACAGTTTTAGAAAAACTGCGCTAGAGGTTTGAGGAAAGACTTTTTTAAAGACGACCACAGCACTCCACAGCACCAATGCAGCAACAATCAGAATTTCAATCATGTTTGTATTCTCCTGTAGGTCAAGCAAATACCTTAACCCAACAAATACGATGCTGTTTGATAAGTCAAAAATGACATGAAATAAGCCAAACCAAATAAATACACCGTCATAAAACTTACTGTACGCCATGAACCTGTTTCACGCTTTACGGTGGCCAAAGTCGCCAAACAATGCGGTGCATAAATAAACCACACCAATAACGACAAACCCGTTGCCAATGACCAGCCCAGTTCACCACCACCGCTAATTAAAGCAGCCAAGCCTTGAGACATAGCATCTTCATCCACTGCAGATAAGGCATAGACTGTGCCTAAGGCAGCCACGACCACTTCACGCGCTGCCATAGCAGGAATCAAGGCAATCACAATTTGCCAGTTAAAGCCCACAGGAGCAAAAATTGGCTGTAATACATGCCCCAGCATCCCTGCAAAACTATAGTCAATTGCAGGCATGGTCGCGCCTTCAGGAGGCTGCGGGAACGTACACAAGAACCACAATAAAATCGACAGTGCAAAAATAATGCCACCGACACGCTTTAAGAAAATTTTGGCGCGATCTAGCAAACCAATCCAAACACTTTTTAGGTCTGGAAAACGGTAGCTAGGTAGTTCCATCAACAAAACATGCTCAGATTTATCTTTTTGCAAAAATTTAAGTACAAAAGATACGCCCAAGGCACTCGCAATGCCTGCCATATACAGACCGAACAAGACTAGACCTTGTAAATTAAACATACCCCAGACGGTTTGATTGGGAATGAATGCAGCGATGAGCAAGGCATATACAGGTAAGCGCGCAGAACAAGTCATTAACGGTGCGACCATAATCGTAGTTAGACGATCACGTGGGTCGGCAATACTACGTGTTGCCATAATACCCGGCACTGCACAGGCAAAACTAGACAGCAATGGAATAAAGGCACGACCACTCAAACCTGCGCTAAACATCAGTTTATCGAGCAAGAATGCGGCACGTGGCAAATAGCCTGATTCTTCCAGAATTAAAATAAACAGGAACAGAATTAAAATTTGCGGCAAGAACACCACCACGCCGCCTGCGCCCGCAATAATGCCATCCACAATCAAGCTGTTCAGCAAAGGATGGCTAATGTTTTCGCCAATCACTTCACCTAACCAGCCAAATAAACTTTCGATGCCATCCATAAACGGTGCAGCCCAAGCAAATACCGCCTGGAAGACAATAAACATCATCACCGCAAGGCTGACTAAACCAAATACAGGATGTAAAAAGATTTTATCGAGGAAGTCGGAGCGTTTGTCTTCTTCATCTACAAACTGCACCACATCATGCAAAATGGTTTGAATACGCTGATGCTGGCTGCCTGTTAGGCCTGTCAATTCTGTCTGCGGAACAGCAAATTTACCCTGATCTAAGGCGTGCATTAAATTTTGAATACCTGAATCACGCACCGCAACAGTTTCCACCACAGGCACACCCAAACGCTCAGACAATTTTTGCGTATTAATTTGCATCCCGCGGCGGCGTGCTTCATCCATCATGTTGAGCACCAATAAAATTGGACGTCCCAACTCAATCATTTCAAGCACTAAACCCAAATGCAGTTTTAGGTTGGTCGCATCGACCACACACAAAAATGCATCTTGCTGACCTTCTTCAGCAATTTTGCCCTGAACCACATCTCGGGTAATGGCTTCGTCGGGACTGGTGGCTTCTAAGCTGTAAGTGCCAGGTAAATCTAAAACCCGCACCGCCTGCCCTGAAGGCAAGCTGAACTGCCCAAGCTTGCGCTCTACGGTAACACCCGCATAGTTTGCAACTTTCTGACGCTTCCCTGTCAAATGGTTAAATAAAGAAGTTTTACCGCAGTTTGGATTCCCTACAAGTGCGATACGTAAGGCATCGCTCATGCAGATGCTCCTTGTTCAATTTCTATGCGTTGAGCTTCTACTTTGCGCAAGGCAAAACGGGTAAATCCCACTTGAATTAAGATTGGATCTCCACCAAAAATACCTTTAGTGATCACCTGAACAGGCGTCCCAGGCACAAAGCCTAACGTTTCTAAGCGATTCGCAACCAAATCATTTAGGGATGTTGCACCATCGGCAGTCCGAAGTACCTGACGGATGATGGCTGTTTGTTTTGCTTTGAGTTCTGACAAACGCACCGTGAAATTCCTATACTATTTTGCCCATTATATACGCAAATGAGAACAATTAACAAATAAGGTCAACTTACATTTGAATGTTTTATATCACATCGACAGCCCTGCTGAATTGGATTAGAGTAGAAAATAACGCTGCTTATTATCAAATTTCTCAATTAATTTTGTGATTTCCACTGTGATGCCTATGCTGAACAAAAAACCTCGTATTCCTGCTGCAATATTAATTCCAGAAGCTCTGAGTTTTTTGGAAGGCTATCGCAACGATTTGATTGCACAAAGTGTTAGCCCGCATACTCGCAATGCCTATTTGTCCGATTTAATTCAGTGCAGCAATTATGTCAGCAAAGCTATGCCTGAATGGGATCATGACGATATTTCGGATGTACTCATCGAACTCACCAAACAACAAAAAAGCCCCCGCTCTATTGCACGTTGCCTGTCTGCGCTGCGTTCTTTTTATAAATTTTTAAGAGAACACAAACTACGTTCTGACAACCCTGTTGCTGCGCATAAAACTCCAAAATTAGGTCGTGCCTTACCCAAAGATTTATCTGAAGCCGATGTGGAAGCTTTAATTCACGCCCCAGATATCAATACTGCACTGGGGTTACGAGATCGTGCCATGCTTGAAGTCTTATATGCTTGTGGTTTACGGGTGACGGAGTTGTTGAATTTACGTTTAGAATTGATCAACCTAAAACAAGGCTATTTACGAATTGTAGGTAAAGGCAATAAAGAGCGTTTGGTACCCATGGGGCAAGTCGCTTGTGAGTGGATAGAAAAATATTTAACCGAATCGCGTCCGCAACTGTATAAAAGTGCCACCGATTATCTATTTTTAACGGTGCAGGGCGGCATCATGAGCCGTCAAAATTTCTGGTATGCCATTAAACGCTATGCCCTGCAAGCAGGGATTCAGGCCGAGTTATCGCCACACACATTAAGACATGCCTTTGCCACACATTTACTCAATCATGGGGCAGATTTACGCGTGGTACAAATGCTACTTGGACACAGCGATTTATCCACCACACAAATTTATACCCACGTCGCACAAATCCGTATGCAGCAATTGCATGCCCAACATCATCCACGGGCTTAAAATAAAAACCACGTAGAAGCATAGACTCTGTTGCCATTTTATAAATAGCAACAGAGTCTAACGATCATGAATATTTTTTGTTATGCTAGCGCTCTATTTTTTGCCAACAAGAAAGGGTTGTTTATGACATTTACCCGCTCGACACTTTTGATTGCCTGCTCACTGGCAAGTGCTTTTGCAATCACCGCATGTTCAAATGCAAACAACGACGATAAAAAACAAACCACGCTCACCGCTAGTGCCCCTGCTACGGGTGAAGCATCAACCCTAATTGAACGCAATGCACAACAGCGATTAAGCACGACCTTGCAACAACATTTTAAAACCGCAGGCATCAACGCCAAAATTACCGACATTAAAGCCACGGAAGTTCCAAATTTATTTTGGGTGAGTCTTGAAGGCATGTCATCGGTCTATGCCACCAGTGACGGCAAATACATTATTCAGGGTGATGTGATCCGTTTAGGTGACAAAGAACTGCATAACGTCAGTGAAAACCTACAAGCAGGTGTGAACAAAAAAATCTTTGCTGAATTAAAGCAAGAAGATTTACTGGTCTTTCCTGCCAAAGGCAAAACCAAACACGTCATTTATGTATTTACAGATGTCAGCTGCCCATATTGCCATCGTCTGCATGAACAAATGGATGAAATGAACGGCAAAGGCATTGAAGTCCGTTATATTGCTTGGCCACGTGGCGAACAGCACATGCCGAACATGGAAGCGATCTGGTGTAGCGAAGACCGTCATGCAGCCTTTAATGCGGTTATGAATGGTGCATCAATTGCGCCTGCCAACTGTAAAAACCCTGTTCGTGCTCAATATCAATTGGGCTTAAATATGGGCGTAAATGGCACACCTGCAATTTATAATGCCGAAGGCATATATTTAGGCGGCTATATGTCTACCGCTGAATTGATCAAGCGTTTAGACAACTAAAAATAGAGTTTCTGTGGATGCTGCATCATTGCAATACACCAAGATGCAGCATCTATAGAGCCATTATAAATAACGATTTCTTATGCGTTATTTTACTTTTTTTTATACGGTAAAGATAAGTGCGATCTGCCCTAGAGTCAGCGCGTTTTTTTAGCTATGATCTAGACTTGCTTAAAGTTATTAAAATATGGAGTGTGACGTGAAACCAGTTCGTCTGGCAATCCTCGGTCTTGGTACTGTGGGTGGTGGTGCCCTTAAACTATTAAAAGAAAATGCTGCTGAGATTAGACGTCGCACCGGTCGTGAAATTGAAATCACTTATGTAGGAACACGCCGTCCGCGTCCTGACCTAAACTTGCCTGAATCGGTCAAGCAAAGCTCAGACCTGATGGACATTGTCCGTCAACCCGATGTAGACGTAGTTGTTGAAGTGATGGGCGGTATTCACCCTGCTTATGACGTGATCATGGAAGCCATGAAACACGGCAAACAGGTCGTGACAGCCAACAAAGCCCTACTTGCAGAACATGGTAATGAGCTGTTTAAAGCGGCTGAAGATAATGCCGTACAAATTGCCTATGAAGCTGCGGTTGCGGGTGGCATTCCAATCATTAAAGTCATCCGTGAAGGTTTGGCTGCCAACAAAATTGAATGGTTGGCAGGCATCATCAACGGTACAGGTAACTTCATTTTAAGCGAAATGCGCGAAAAAGGTCGTGCCTTTGAAGATGTACTGAAAGAAGCACAAGAATTAGGCTATGCCGAAGCCGATCCGACTTTTGACGTCGAAGGTATTGATGCTGCACACAAACTGACCATTTTGGCTTCATGCGCATTTGGTATTCCGCTACAGTTTGACAAGGTCTTTACCGAAGGTATTGGCAAAGTGACCGCACAAGATGTGAAATATGCCGAAGAACTCGGTTTCCGCATCAAACACTTAGGGATTGCCCGTCGTACCGAAAAAGGCATTGAACTGCGTGTTCACCCAACCTTAATTCCTGAAGAAGAATTAATTGCCAATGTTAACGGCGTAAAAAATGCGGTCTTGGTACAAGCCAATGCAGTGGGTCCAACGCTCTATTATGGCGCAGGTGCAGGTGCAGGCCCAACAGCCTCTGCGGTGGTTGCCGATGTCATTGATATTGTCCGTGACATTTCTTATACCGAAGATGGCGCTGGTACAATTCCACAATTGGCATTTGAAGCCTTAACCGACTTGCCAATTTTAAGCCGTGAAGAAATGACTACGGGTTACTACATTCGCATTAATGCCGAAGACCAAACTGGCGTACTAGCCGATGTGACCACGATTTTAAGCCGTGCGGGAATCAGTATTGATGCCATCATGCAGCAATCACGCTTAAAAGACCTTATTCCTATCGTAATTCTGACTGACCCAGTCCTAGAATCGAAAATGGATGAAGCGTTACAACAAATTCAAGCATTGCCAACCATTCATGGCGAAATTGTACGAATTCGTTTAGAATCGCTTGATAATTAATCGGGTGAAGGGGAGTATTTCCCCTTGCCAAGCTCTACACACAATTGGAACATCATCATGTCGAATGCCAATCGTTATACTGGTTTAGTTGACCGTTATCGTGACCGTTTACCAGTGTCTACAACCACACGTGCAATCTCTCTAGGCGAAGGAAACACACCGCTGATTAAGCTTGAGAATATTCCACGCATTATTGGTAAAGATGTTGAAATTTATGTGAAGTATGAAGGCTTAAACCCGACAGGTTCATTTAAAGACCGTGGTATGACCATGGCAGTCACTAAAGCAGTTGAAGAAGGTTCAAAAGCCATTATCTGTGCATCAACAGGTAACACTTCTGCTGCAGCTGCTGCCTATGCTGCCCGTGCAGGTATCAAAGCATTCGTTTTAATTCCTGAAGGCAAAATTGCCATGGGTAAAATGGCACAAGCGATGATGTACGGTGCTATCACCATGCAAATCCGCGGTAACTTTGACGATGGTATGCGTCTAGTCAAAGAAATTGCTGACCATGCACCTGTTACCATTGTGAACTCAATCAACCCTTACCGCTTACAAGGTCAAAAGACCATTGCGTATGAAATTGTAGATGAGTTAGGTCGTGCACCAGATTACCACTGCTTGCCTGTAGGTAACGCAGGAAACATTACTGCACACTGGATGGGTTATACCGAAGCAGTTGCCAACCAACCTGCCGATCAATTCGAGCAAGTGATCTATGACGCAGCAACGGATAAATTCACAGGTCCAAACCCTGAAGGTCGCCCAGTCATGGTGGGTTATCAAGCTTCTGGTGCTGCGCCATTCTTACGAGGTGCGCCTGTAGAACACCCTGAAACTGTTGCAACTGCAATTCGTATTGGTAATCCACAAAGCTGGAACCATGCTAAAGCCGTTGTACGCGATTCAGAAGGTTGGTTTGATGAGCTCACTGATGCTGAAATCTTAGAAGCTCAACGCATGCTTTCAATGTATGAAGGTGTATTTGTTGAGCCTGCATCTGCTGCATCAATTGGTGGTGCAATGCGTGACATCAAAGCAGGTAAAATTAAAGAAGGTTCTGTGATTGTATGTACCGTAACAGGTAACGGTCTGAAAGATCCTGACACTGCCATGAAACAATGTGCAGATGCGGTGATGCTCTCTATTGATGCTACGATGCAACAAGTAAAAGACTCGATTCTTTCAAATATGTAAGTTTTGAATCGTGATCAAAAAAACCTGCATTAGCAGGTTTTTTTGTATTTGGAATCATGCAACTTTAACGGAAGTTGAGTCATACGATTGATAACTCAACGCTCCAAGCTGAATGTGCTCTTAAATACGTTTAGGTAACTGGCTTGCCCAACTCATTAAGCGGGTGGCGTCATTGGTACGTGCTTGTGAAGTAGCTGCACCCAAAAGCACCACCACTGCAGGACGGTTATTTAGAGTGGTATGCATCACCACACAACGCCCTGCTTCATTGATATAGCCTGTTTTAGACAGATTAATATTCCAACCACCATTACGTACCAGTGCATTGGTATTGTTAGATTTTAAAACACGATAACCCAAGTTAAAGTCATAGGTTGGCGTGGTTGAGAATTGGCGGATCAAACCATATTGCGAAGCGGTGCTGACCAAAATACCCAAATCACGCGCAGAAGATACATTACGCGGGTCTAAGCCTGTTGCTTCGGTAAAGCGAGTAGAATGCATACCCAATTCACGCGCTTTAGCATTCATTGCCGCTACAAAGGCATTTTTCCCACCTGGATAAGTACGTGCCAACGCGGCAGCAGCAGGGTTTTCAGATTTCATCAATGCAAACAGTAACGCTTCAGCACGATTTAACTTGTCGCCCACACGCAAGGTTGAACTTGAGTTTTTACCTGCCGCACCTGCAAAATCGATCGATTGCAAAGTGATTTGTTCAGACATATTCAAACGCGCATCAGAGGTCACCACTGCAGTCATTACCTTCGTCACAGAAGCAATCGGTAATGCCACATTGGTATTTTTGCTATACAGCACTTCACCTGTTTGTGCATCCATCACCAAAGCTGCACGTGCATTGACTGACGGTTGGCTACTATAAGCAGACGTATCTAAAATACGGACTGTTTTAGGTGCAGCCGAAGTAGGTGCAACACCATTGCTACTACGTACTGTCGTGGTAATTTTCGTTGAACCTGGCGGTGTAGGTTCAACAAAGCTCTCTAGGCTCGTCTGAGTGCTTGCACTTGTACTTTCTAGATCTCCATTTAAGAGTTGATCGGCTTGCTCCGAAGACCAACTTAAGGTCGCCTGACCGTCGCTCCCAGAGGAAGGATTGATGACAAGTTCAGCAAAACTGACAGAACTTAGGCTGAACATCATAGATGCGACCAGCACATGCATTAACGACTTCTTAGAATTTTTCACGACTGCTTACTCAACTCAGGGAGGTAAGATACATTTGCGTATTACCTCAAATATGCCTTACATTTAAAAATACAATAATGAATCGTTTTTGACACCATAGTGTGCAGAACTTTTCATTCTAGATTAAGAATAGCATTGCTAATTTTGTCGTTTCATTGCAAGCTAATTTTGCTTTATGTAACAAAAAAGATGATTTTTTCAAAGGGAGAGTGTAGGTGATCACAGTTTTAGTAGTCGACGATCATGAATTGGTACGTACTGGGATTTGCCGTATGCTCGAAGACCATGCCGATGTACAGGTGATTGGACAGGCTGAATCGGGTGAAGAAGCGATTACCTTAGTACGTCAGCATCATCCCAATGTGGTCCTGCTTGACGTGAACATGCCAGGAATTGGGGGTGTGGAAACGACACGTCGTCTGCTACAAACTGCTCCAGACACCAAAGTTTTGGCGGTGAGCGGTTTGGCAGAAGAACCTTACCCTTCTTTATTGCTGAAAGCAGGTGCAAAAGGCTATATCACCAAAGGTGCACCTGTCAGTGAAATGGTACGTGCCATTAAAAAAGTCATGCAGGGCGGTAAATACTTCAGTGCCGATATTGCCGAACAACTGGCTAGTTCATACTTATCTGACACACAACAATCGCCTTTTGATAGTCTTTCAGAACGTGAAATGCAAGTGGCGATGATGGTGGTGAACTGTATTAGCGCACAAGAAATTGCCGATAAGTTGTTTGTCAGTGTAAAAACCGTAAATACCTATCGTTACCGTATTTTCGAAAAATTAAATATTGATAGTGATGTCAAACTGACCCACCTTGCCATTCGTTATGGACTGATTAAACCCTAAATGTTCAAGAGTTTTCAACGCTGTTGATGCAAAGATAAGACCTTTATAATATGCCAGAATTAAAACAATATTCTGAGTTAAATCAGTATCATCTTGGCATGTGGTATGGTACTTACCGACTGCTGATTGCCTTTTGTTTGCTGCTGATTACCCTACTCACCTTTCAGCAGCTTGGCACACAATATCAATACCCAGGTTTATATCTGTACACCTTGGTTTGTTATTTTATTTTTAACTGCTTGCAACTGATCAGCTATAAATCCATCCCCTTTAAAATCACGCAACAACTGACCCTATTTTTTGCTGTTGATATTATCGCGCTGAGTAGCCTGACTTTTGCCAGTGATGGACCCAATTTATATTTAAGCCTACTGTTTGTGATCACGATTTTTGCGGCTTCACTCTTGCTGCAAAAGCGTAAAGCCTTAGCAATTACTCTAATCGCGATGATTATGGTGATTTATCAACACTTTGTTGGGAGTTTGCTGGACTTTTCATCACTCAATAATATTAGTCAAAGTGCGCTTTTGGCATTTTTATTTGGGGTGGTTTATGGCAGCGGACGTATTGCTGTACGACGTTTCCAAGTTTTGGAGAATCTAAACTTTTCACAGTCTTTGGAATTAAACCGCCTACAAAATATCAACCGTTATATTTTAGAACAAACCGAAATGGGCTATTTGGTTTTAGACGAAAATTGCCATGTCGTCCTTAGCAACCCTGCCGCCTGTCATCTGCTCGGAATTCATCCCAAATACGCACACGCGACTTATCCATTGTATAAAATTCAGCCCGATTTATTTGATCTGTTCAAATTTGATCAGTTGCATGATGGAGAAAAGTTTCAATTCGAATCGCAACTGAGTCATTTTCATGTGCACATACAGGTCCAAAAACTCAAAGTGCCACATCAAACGCTGACTTTATTGGCGCTGCAGGATGGACGTAAAATTAATCAACAAGTACAGCAACTCAAACTAGCCGCCTTAGGACAACTCTCTGCCAGTATTGCGCATGAAATTCGCAATCCTTTGGCAGCGATTGTACAAGCTAATAATTTATTTACAGGCAGTGACGCTGCCCAGCAACAATTGCTGTCCAACATGATCAGCAAACAAGCGACACGAATTGATAAAATTATTCATGACACGCTGAGCATGGTTAAAAACAAACAAACTACGCCTGTCGCGATTCAGCTCAATCAGTTTTTGCCGCAATTCATTCAGGAAGATTTACCTGATGCAGCGAGTCAAATTCAACTTACACTGACCGAACAACTGAGCATTCTGTTTGATGAATCACAATTACGCCAAGTGCTGATTAACCTGATTCGTAATGCTATTCGACACAATGCTGCACAGCAGCCCATTGAGATTACGGTCTATCCGGAAGCAACTTATATTTATATAGATGTGCGGGATTTTGGTGCAGGTGTCGCCAGTCAAGATCTCCTCTATCTATTCCAGCCATTTTTCAGTACCGAAATCAATGGAACTGGTTTAGGATTGTATCTATCGCATAGTTTTTGCGAGGCCAATCAAGCCAAGCTGAGCTATGTAGAACAAGAACAAGGCGCATGTTTCAGGATGAAATGTCTACGCGCCATTGGCCATTGAATAAACACGATTGATATTGGGTCAATCATGTTGCTATGGATTTGATTTAATTTTGTGTGGTTTTGGGGAAAATATGCACGCTGTTCAACCTTTGGTTTTATTGGTAGATGACGAAGAAGACCTTTGTACCCTCATGCAAATGACTTTGGCACGTATGGGTATTCAAACCCATGTCGCGTATCGTTTAGCAAAAGCCAAGCAGTTATTGGCAGAACATCAGTACGATGCTTGCTTAACCGACTTAAACCTGCCCGATGGCAATGGCTTACAACTGGTTGAATGGATTACCGAACAATATCCAAATGTGCCTGTTGCTGTATTGACCGCTTACGGCAATATGGATATTGCGATTGCTGCGTTAAAAGCGGGTGCATTTGACTTTGTCAGTAAGCCTGTCAATCAAATACATTTACAGCAACTCCTTGAAAAAGCACTGAACAAACCGTTCGACACCACCGATCATCACAGCCAAGATCAGCTCGAATATAAAATGTTGATTGGGCAGTCTTTGCCTATCCAGCAATTACGCAGTACCATCAAAAAAATTGCGCGCTCGCAAGCGCCTGTGTTTATTACAGGCGAATCGGGTACGGGAAAGGAAGTTGTAGCCAATTTGGTTCACCGCTTAAGCAACCGCAACGAAGGACCATTTATTGCAATTAACTGCGGCGCGATTCCCACCGAACTCATGGAAAGCGAGTTATTTGGACACAAAAAAGGCAGCTTTACAGGCGCGACTCAAGACAAACAAGGTCTGATTCAATCTGCACATGGCGGCAGCTTATTTTTAGACGAAATTGCCGAACTGCCACTGAGCATGCAAGTCAAACTGCTGCGTGCCGTTCAGGAAAAGCGCATCCGTCCTGTGGGTTCAGACAGCGAAATTGATGTTGATTTTCGGGTGATCAGTGCCAGTCATCAGGACTTAGAAAGTTTAGTTCAGCAAGGACGTTTCCGTCAGGATTTATTCTTCCGAATTCACGTGATGGATTTGGTCTTGCCTGCCCTGCGTGAACGTGGACAAGATATTCTATTATTGGCAGACCACTTCATTCAAAAAGTTGCGCAAGAATGGGGTATTCCTGCCAAACAACTGACGCCACGCGCCCAGCAATTTTTATTAGATCAATACTATCCGGGCAATGTGCGTGAATTACGCAATATAATTGAACGTGCCATTACCCTGAGTGATGAGGATGTTATTGATCTCAAACACTTACAAACTGCACCCTTACGCCAATTCAGCATAAGCAATACAGCAACAACTGAACCACAGCCTGTAGCAGAAATCTCGCAGCAGATCGTGACAGATGTTTTGTTGACAGGGCGTAAACTGCCTGAAGAAGGCTTAGAGGCCTATTTGGAAAAAGTGGAAAAAGACATTTTACTGAACGCACTGCACCTGACCCACTGGAATCGTACCTTGGCGGCAAAAAAATTGGGCATGTCTTTCCGTTCTTTGCGTTATCGTCTGAAAAAATTTGGATTAGATACTGAAGATGAGTAAACGCTAAACAATGAAGACTGTCTAAAAATGCGTTTTTACTCCGACTGGGCTTAACGACGGCTCAACAGTAAATCTGCCACATGCTCAAGATAAGCCTCTTCTTTCATTTCAGGACTTTGAATATATTGCTGATTCGGATGAATCCCGACCCCTTCAATCATCTGTTCACGTGGTGTGTAATAATGCGAAACTGTCATTTGTAAGGCAGCACCATCGCTGAGTGGAAACAGCTTTTGCACCACCCCTTTGCCATAACTTTTTTCGCCCATTACCCACGCTCGTGAATGGTCTTTTAAAGCAGCCGTAAAGACTTCAGCAGCAGATGCAGAGCGATGATTAATCAACACACCGACTTTTAAATTTTGAAATTCAAAACTTGGTAATGCCTGAAATTGTTGATCGCCTTCAGAACGACTTTTGGTCGATACAATCACACCCTGATTTAAAAATAAATCGGCAGATTCCACCGCAGCAGACAGTAAGCCGCCTGGGTTATTGCGCAGGTCAATCAAGACAGCTTTTAAGCGTGGCGTGCTATGTTCTTCAATTAAGCGTTTGATTTCATTGGCGGTATCTTGCTGAAACACACGTACTTTTAACAGCAAGACCTGATTAGAAAGCATCTGTGCCTGAAGATCAGTTTCTACTTTTTTGTTGCGAACCAGCATAATTTCAGGCTGATTAACCGCACGTTGTACACTTACAGTCGATCCCACCGAACCTGTGAGTAGGTTATTGACCTGATCTGGACTCAGCTTTTTCAGTTCTTGGTTATCAATTTTAAAGAGGCTGTCGCCATTTTTCAGCCCTTGTTTAGCCGAGTCGGCATTGGTACTTAAATTTTGAATCACCCAGTGTTGCTGGGCAACATCATAGCGCAAACTAAAATCAACCGAGGCCAAATCGCCTTCGGTATATTGTAAAAGCTGTTTATATTCTTCGGCAGTTAAATAGCGTGAATAACGATCTAAACCGCTCACCAAGCCACGAATGGCTTGCTGAAACAAGGCATCATCACTTTTTTCAGTCACATAGTTGTCTTTGACAATGCCATAGATTTGCACAAATTCCTGTATTGACTCTACAGGCACATCGACATAGTCCTGTTGTAGTGTAGGGCCATCCAACTCCAAATCTGGCGCAGCCCAAACACTCAAATGACTGGCACACAACACGCTTGCCAACACAACCGCATAAATTTTGTGAGCCGTCATTCCATCACCTACCTGTATCGAGGGTTATGCCTGTAGGCAAATTAAGTTACGACCTTGCATATCTGCAGGCACTGGCAATTGCATCAAATTTAATAAAGTTGGTGCAACATCTGCCAACACACCACCTTCTGCAATACTCGCCTGTGTTGGGCCGACATAAATGAATGGTACCAATTCAGTAGTGTGCTGAGTATGTACCTGACCACTGTCATAGTCTTGCATTTGCTCGACGTTACCATGGTCCGCGGTAATAATCATGTGACCTTGTTTTGCCATCACCGCTTCATAGACACGACCCAAGCAAGTATCTACTGCTTCAACCGCTTTGACGGCTGCATCAAAGACACCAGTATGACCTACCATATCGCCATTGGCATAGTTCACCACCAACAAGTCATATTCACCTGAGTTAATGGCTGCAACCAGTTCATCGGTTACTTCATAAGCGCTCATTTCAGGTTTTAAGTCATAGGTTGCCACGTTTGGTGATGGAATCAAGATACGTTTTTCACCTGGATATTCATCTTCACGACCGCCACTAAAGAAGAACGTCACGTGTGCATATTTTTCAGTTTCGGCAATACGCAATTGCGTTTTGCCCAAGTCGGATAAATACTCACCGATTGAGTTTTTCAAATCTTCTGGCATATATGCCACTGGCGCAGCAATGCTGGCTTGATAACGGGTCAGCATCACAAATTTAGACAATTGCGGCACAACTTTACGTTCAAAACCTGCAAAATCCTGTTCCACAAAAGCTTTGGTCAGTTCACGCGCACGGTCAGCACGGAAGTTCATAAACACCACGCTGTCGCCATTTTGAATTTTGGCAATTTCACCAATACGAGTGGCTTTAACGAACTCATCGCTTTCATCTGCCGCATAAGCCGCTGCCAAACCTTCAACTGCAGTTGCGGCAGTACGTACGGCCTCACCTTCGGTAAGTAAACGATACGCTTGTTCTACACGATCCCAACGGTTGTCACGATCCATCGCATAGTAACGACCAATCAGACTGACAATACGACCCTGATTTGGATATTGTGCAAATAATGCGTCCAGTTTTTCCAAAGAAGGCTGCGCGCTTTTGGGTGGCGTATCACGGCCATCTAAAAAGGCATGTAGATAAACTTTTGCACCGCGTTTTAATGCCAATTCTGCCATCGCCACGATATGATCTTCATGCGAATGCACACCGCCTTCAGACAATAAACCTAGCAGATGCACTGCACCGTTAGCTGCTTTGGCTTTTTCTACCGCATCGACCAACACTTCATGTTCAAAGAAAGCTCCGGTACGAATGTCTTTGGTAATACGGGTAAAGTCTTGGTACAGAACACGTCCTGCACCCAAGTTCATGTGACCGACTTCAGAGTTCCCCATTTGACCGTCTGGCAAGCCAACATCTTCGCCTGAACCAGAGATCAAACCATGCGGATGCTTTTCCTGCATAGCAGTCAAATTTGGTCGTTTCGCTGCTAAAAAAGCGTTGTCTTCGACCGCTTCGCGATGACCCACACCATCCATAATCACCAATACGTGAGGGATTTTGCCAGCAGTTGCATCCGCCATAATCAATACTCTTTTTCGTCTACAAATTAATCATGCTATCTTAACGAATTTTGCGTCAAGACTCTATGTTCAGAAGATGGGTTCCGTCACTGATTCAGATAGATTTACCCAATCACACGCAAATGTAGCATTATCGGCCGCACTTAACGCGCACGATGCAGTAAATAACCGCCGATGACAAACATTAGAATAATAGGGATAAACACGAACCACGCAGGCGATGGTGCATAGACCAAGCTCGCATAGCCCAAGAAATCTTGCAAATAAAAGAAGGTTAAGCCCACAAATAAGGCAATTACCAACCGAAAACCCATAGATTGCTGACGTAACGGCCCAAAAATAAAGGAGCAAGCAATCACCACCAAAGCAATGAGAGCAAAGGGCGCACCAAGTTTTTGCCAGAACGCCAGTTGATAAGTTTTTGGCACTTGACTGTATTCATGCATATAACTCATGAAACTCACCAATTGACTTGGGGATAAATCTTCAGGGTCAATAGTGACCATGTGCACATATTTAGGTTGCAATGCTAAAGCCAGTGCTTGCTGGCTATTTTTGGCTAAAGTAGCGTTACCCGCCTGCAAAATATCCATCTGTTCAGTTTGATTGAGCAACCAACTGCCATCTTTAACAAACTGTCCCTGATCTGCAGACAATGTGCCGCGCAAGCGATAATGATCATCAAAATCGACCACTTGCACGTTTTTGAGTTGACCTTGGGCATTGGCATAATCAATATAAATAAAACGATTACCTTCACGTGACCAATAACCACGGACTTCACCCAACTCCGCTACGCTTCGATGACTTTTAACACTCTTGGCCTGTTCGTTGGTATACGGGATCACCCACTCACTGAGTACAAACGACAGAACGACCAGCACCAAAGCGGAACGAATGACCCATCCCACAATACGCCACAGGCTAATCCCCGCAGAACGCATCACAATCAATTCACTGTTAGAGGCTAACGTACCCAAACCCAATACAGCACCAATCAGGGCAGAAATAGGCAAAATTTCATAGAGATAATTAGGCGCACCCCACAGTACATACAGCAATGCCTGCCATACACTATAGTTTTCATTGAGCGAGCCCAGTTCGCCCAAATAGCTAAATAACACCTGCAAACCCGATAAAATTGCGGTAGCACCAAACATCGCCAGTGCAGTGGTCTTGGTAACGTGTTTTGCAACTATAGGACGTGCCAACATCTTAAGACCTCACTCGCTGAATTTGCTGCTTAATTTTAGGTGCCAATTTTTGTTTACGTGAGAACAAGGCTGCGGCAATGGTATAAGCCAACAACACCAACGGATAAGCAAGCATACCCATTTCTTGTTTGCTGATACGGGTTTTAACCGCCATGAGCGCCACAATCAAACTGGCAAAAATTAACAACGCAGGAAACAGTTTTAAATAACGTCCCTGACGCGGGCTAACTTCTGACAATGCCACGGCTAAAAATAACGCCACTACAATCGCAAAAGGCACAAAAATACGCCATCCCAGTTCACTTGCAACCACAGGGTCTGCACGGTTTTTCCACAGTTGCGAGGTGGTTAAGGCTTCTACTTCAGCACTTTCAAATTTGGCTTCTTTGTCATTTTCTAAACGTAAACGATAACTTTGGAATTCTGCCTGTGAATACTTGGCTGTGCCTGGAAAGATTTCATAACGACGCCCTCCAACCAAATCCACCACATTGGCAGGATCATTTTCCAATTCTACCCGTGTCGCTTCTTTTGCCAAAATCATCACATCGGGACGACCTGCTTTTTCTGCACGTTGATAAAAGAAAATATCTTTCAGGTTTTTACGGTCTTCGGATAGATCACCTGCGTAAATGGTATATGGCCCTGAAGAAATAAATTCTTTGGGTCGCACCAAGTCAAAACCTGTGCGTACCGCTTGACTGGTGGTCAGTGCCTCAAACTGACGCAGTCCCCACGGTGATGCCCACAGCATTAAAAAACCTTGGACGATCAAAAATCCTAGCGTCATTGGCACCAATAAACGTGCCAATTGATGCCGACTCACGCCACTGCTGTTGAGCACTGCCATTTCATGGTCGACATATAAACGACCAAATACCAACATCAAGCCAATAAAGAAACCCAAAGGTAAGATCAGCGTCAAAAATTCAGGCAAGCGATAGCCAATGATGCTGAATAAAATACTCGCATCCAAACGCCCTTGTGCCGCCACGCCAAAATACTTGATCAAGCGACCACCCATCATGATCAAAGTCAGTAAGGCAATCACAACCAAGGATGTCGACACAACTTGCTTGACCAAATAACGCCGAATAATCAAATTATTTCTTCCAAAATGTGAGGGAATCCAATTCGCGTTAGTTTACCTGAATGTTGAAAATATAAAACCTATCGCCTTGTTATACATTGAAACTCGACACATAAAAATGTTTCAATGGTTGTATAGTTTGCACATCTAGATAGGCATAAAATCCAGTGATTAAATTTAGCTTAAGTCCATCATTCCAAGAACACAACGCGAGTGAATCTTTGTCAATTTTAGTGGCTGCAGAACATGTGCTACAAGCAACTGCCGCTTATCAAATCAAAGATTTAGACAGCATTATTCACGCAACACAATTTAAAGCAGGCTTCAATGAAAGTTTAAGTTTGCTGGCTAGCGTTGCCGAATGTGCCAATAGCAACTTGATCGGTTTGGGCAAAACTGAAGAATTACCAGCCGCAAAGCTGGCAAAAATTGCACAAAGCATTATCAAATCTTCACAAAAAAAATTTAAACAGATCAGCATTGACTTGTCTGCTCTGCCTAGCGAGTTACATTATGTATTTGCACTCAGCTTGACCCAAGCAGCCTATGCTTTTGATGAATATAAAAGCAAAAAGAATGAATTTCAGCTTGAACAGATCCACTTAATTGCCAAGGAAAGCTCACTGACTGCCGATCAGTTGCAGTTAATTGAAGCCATGCAATCGGGTCAAAACATGGCACGCGACTTGGGCAACCGTCCGGGCAATATTTGTTTCCCTGAATATTTGGCAGAACAAGCTCAAGCACTTGCGGCAGAATACCCAGATCTGCTCAAAGTCACCATTTTAGATGAAGCAGAAATGGCCGAATTGGGCATGGGTGCATTCCTTGCAGTCAGTCAGGGTTCAGACCGTCCTGGGCGCATCATTAGCCTTGAATACCAAGCGCAGCGTGACGAACCACCTGTGGTCTTAGTCGGTAAAGGGATTACTTTCGATACTGGCGGCATTTCACTCAAGCCTGGCTTAGGCATGGACGAAATGAAATTTGATATGTGTGGTTCTGCTTCAGTTTTGGGTACCATGCGCGCACTGTGCGAAGCACGTTTGCCAATTCATGTGGTCGGTACGATTGCTGCAGCAGAAAACATGCCTTCAGGCAAAGCCACTCGCCCAGGTGATATTGTGACCAGTATGAGCGGTCAAACCATCGAAATTTTAAATACCGATGCCGAAGGTCGTTTGGTGCTGTGCGATACCCTGACCTATGTAAAACGCTTCAACCCTGCTTTGGTAATTGATATTGCGACGTTAACAGGCGCCTGCGTAGTTGCATTGGGTTCGGTACTTACAGGCATGTTTACCCCAGATGACCAACTTGCGGCGGAATTGGAGACTGCGGGACACACCGCATTTGACCGTGTATGGCGCATGCCCGTGATCGATGACTATCAGGAACAACTGGATTCACCATTTGCCGATATTGGCAATATTGGTGGGCCTAAAGCAGGCGCAGTGACTGCAGCATGCTTCTTGCAACGCTTTACCCGTGACTATCGCTGGGCACACCTAGACATTGCAGGCACTGCATGGAATTCAGGCACCAATAAAGGCGCAACAGGTCGTCCTGTACCATTATTGATGCAGTTCCTCGCACAACGTGCAGGCAATAATGGCTAAAGTCAGCTTTTATTTGTTTGAAAAAAGTCCAGAGCGGCAGGTGGAAAGCACTTGCCGCTTATGCCGCAAAATTTTGCGGCAACAGGCCGCCCGCATTTGGCTGCATTGCCCTAACCCAGAGTTACAGCAAACATTGGACGAACATCTGTGGAGTTTTGATGCCAGTAGTTTTATTCCGCATGGTATTAACCAAAAACAGGCTAGCGTATGTATTTCAGCCGAACTACCGCAGCAATCAGACTGGATTGTGTTTAATTTTAACAGTCAGGCACTTGAAGCCTATGCAAAATTTAGTCACATTATTGAGATTATTGAAAATCACGAAGAAGCAAAAGTGCTTGGACGTGAAAAATTCAAACAATATCGACGTTTGGGCATAGAACCACAGACGTTTAAGCTTTAATTTTAAAAATTTTAAAAAAAATATAGCTCGGAATAAGGAGAGATGCAGTGACTTTAAATGTCGGCTCAGATTTTAAACAGCGCTGGTTAACTGCGCCTCAGGCTGTGCGCCAGACATTTATGGATGATCTGCATCGAATTTGTGAGGTCTTGCAACCTGAAACACAATTACACCAGTGGATTGCAGAAGATCAGCGTGCTCAGCAACAATCACAGGAAAAAATTGAACAAGCGTATGCTGACCTAAAAGCACGTTTGATTGAAGAAGCACGCCAACGTCGCCAATTGGCACTTGAACTCAAATTAGAACAGCGTCGTGCAGAACAAGCCGCTTATGCTGCACAGTTACAACAAGATGAAGTACAACGCTTCGCAGAACAAACTCAAGTACTTGAGCTGATGCGTCAAAGTCTGGATCAGGAAATTTCAAACTATACGGCGCGTTATGAGCAAAATCCTGAATTACCTACAGTGACTTTTAACCAAGCCGCAACTGCAGTAAATGATGATAAAATTACCTCTGAACTTGAAAGTGTACGTTTGCGCTTAGAGCTAGAAGCCGAAACTCAAATTGAGCAGGCGGTCACGGTCTTTCGTGCGCGACTGCATGCCGCAGCTCAAGAAGAAATTGACTATATCTTAAAAAATTCAAGTTTTTCTAAAGAATAAATTTACTTTTACCCCCTATTCGCCCATAGCCTTAAATCAAGTTTCATCAAAATGAAATAATTTTGTCTCATGATTGTCATCCAGAAAAAGTTGAATTTTCAGCTTTTATCTTCTTTAATAACTTTGACAATCTCGGGTTTCAAATGGATATCTTGACGAAAATTTCAGGCAAAATCGACCATCTTAATACGGGCGAACAGTGCAGTATTCGTGCTCAGGATTTATGGATCAGTCGTGCAGATTTCCAATCATTAAGCATTTATTTGTCTAAAGAAGCGGAAAAGGGTAAGTTTTCAATTCAAACAAACGATACTTTTAGCTCGCGCTTAGGTGGTACAGAATTAATTGTCACCAAACACTAAAACTGAACCAGACCAAAAGTCCACACGGTGGGCTTTTTTGTGGTCGTCAATCAGTTTTTTTGAGTTATCGCTGTTGATTTAGAATAAGAAAATAGGAAACATTAGGAATTAAATCCAATCACCCAACCAAGACAAAATATTGCCCAAACCATAACCTATTGCCATTAAAGAAAAAACCCACACGGCAGCACCCACCACATTATAAAAACTAAAAGTCGCCAAAGGCATGTGCCCAGACCCTGCCGCAAATGGTGCAAATGAACGTACAAACGGTATAAAACGCGCCATTAAAATAGTTTTGCCACCATGTTTCATAAAATAATGGTTGGTTTTTACAATATATTCAGGTTTGAAATAACGTGAATGTTGATGGAAATACTTCACACCTAGAATTCGTCCAGTGTAATAGTTGACGCTATACCCCAAGACCGCAGCGACAAAAAGCAAAACCCCCATATAGTGCAAATGCACCACATCGGTGGTGGAACACAAGGCACCAATGGCGATCAGCAAACTATCGCCTGGTAAAAAAAACATAAACACGGAACCTGTTTCTGCAAAAATAATCAGAAACAAAATGGCATAAATCCACAGACCATAATTATCGAGTAATAATGGCAGCCAGTGTTCCAAATTCATTAAAAAATCAATCATCTACATTAAGCCAAAGGGGTGTTTATGATGAAAAAACTATCTATATCTCTTTAATTATCCCTAAAAACAAAAAAACAGTCTAATTTTTCAATCAGACTGTTTAAATTTCATTCGGCTCAGTGCTTATTTTAAAAAGCCATTTTCTGACAAGAATTCCATGCTAATTTTGGACTGCTGCGTTGTTTCTGCCGCTTTATCGCCCAAGAGCAAACGCTCAATATAACGTGCCAAGACATCCACTTCTAAATTGACCTTGCTACCAACTTTCCATGTGCCAATATTGGTACGCTCTGCCGTGTGCGGAATTAAATTCAGACTAATGACATTACCGCGTAAATGGTTAATGGTCAGGCTAATCCCATCAACTGTCACCGAACCCTTTTCTGCCAAGTATTTGGCAATTTCTGCAGGTGCAGTCACTTCATAGTAAATCGAACGTGCATCTTCACGTACCAGCGTAATTTCACCAACTGCATCAACATGGCCACTTACGATATGCCCGCCAAAACGTGTGGTCGGCAGCATGGCTTTTTCAACATTCACAGGCTGCCCCACTTTCCATGTGCCTAAAGTGGTACGGTTTAAACTTTCACGGGAAACATCTGCGGCATACCAATTGTCACCCCATTCAATCACAGTCAGGCAAATACCATTGGTGGCGATTGAATCGCCCAAATGCACATCCGACATATCCAAATCGGTCTGAATACGCAAACGTAAATCACCGCCCACACTTTGCAGGCTTTCTACTTTACCTAAACTTTCAATAATGCCTGTAAACATAATCTTCTCTCTCATTCACTGAGGATTTGTGGATTTACCACAACGCCAATTGGGTACTCACGCCTGAGGTATCTACACCACCCAATTCTGCAAAGTGGTAGAGTTGTCCTAATAACTGGCGAATAGGTGGGCCGGACTTGGCATGCGTATCAGTAATCACAATAAATTCTAGTACGCGCGCCCGCTCGGACTGGCGCTGTTTACTCACGCGATAACGCGGAACATCTTGGGTCAATAACGTCACTCGACCGCGTTTTAAATTGGCTTGTAACAAGTCTGTGGCACTAATATTACCATCAGTAGAATAACTGGTTAGAATAAAACGTGCATTAATGGTGTCCAATAAGGTTTCATACGCCTCTTTGGCATGTTTGGATGAGTTGTATGGACTTGGACGTTCTTTGCGCCATGCACGGTCAATACCACTTTTAAAGCCTTTGGTGTCTGGGGTTGGTAAGTCGACCTGATCCCATAAGGTTAAGGCATTTAAGACATGATAGTTGCTGCTATAAGCATGTTGATTATACGGTGGGTCTAAATACGCCACATCCACCTCAAAACCACTCATTTGATTGGCAAGATGCTGTGCATCGACACACCACATTTCTGCAGCAGGTTTATTGGCTTCGCCAATGTCACAAAAACGGCTTGGCGTGAGCCACAATAACGATTCTATTCGTTCGAGCGCAGTTTGAGTTTTGCCGCCCCAGCCATGGTGGAAGCTTTTAAACACGCCACTGGTATTACTGACAAAACTGGCAGAATACAGCAACGGTGCCAATAATGCTGACATTTCGACATCATCAATGGCACCCTGCGCTTGCCACGTGGCAATTTGTTGACGAATCGCATCTATGCGCATGCCGTTTCGACGTTTAAAGAACAAACGGTCACGACTTGGGTCATAAATCTCGTCATTGCGCGGACATAAATTATGCGTCACCCAGCCTTTGACTTCAGGCAAACGGTTCAAATAATCAATGGCTTTTTGATAGCCGCCTAATTCTTTAAATGCAGGTGCTTCAGTGCAGGCCAAAATCGCATGGTTTAAGGCATGGCTGTACGGTTCCCAATCATTGGCAATCACGCGATAACCATTTTGGCGCGCCAAACGTGATACCACTCCTGAACCTGCAAAAAAATCGGCAAAAATTGGGGCACGACCATTTTTAGGATGCAGCGTTCCTGTCTGTTCAAGCGCTTCTAAAATCAGATGCAGCAAACGGCGTTTATTGCCCAAATAAGGCACTAACTGATGAAATAAATACTCATCAGTAGTGCGTGCCGCATGACGGCGTTTATGATAAACCGTTGACTCTGAACTCATAGTGTCTCTTGAGAAGGAATTAACCTAAGGCGCACGTCATCACCCAATTGAGTGACATCGTAAAGTTTAAATCGAAGTTGCTCTGACATCTGCTCAAATTCTGCATTAAACATGGTACGAGCCGAGCTCCCTAACAATGTAGGCGCCACATAGCTGATCACTTCATCTACCCAACCTTCCTGCAAGAAAGCAGTCGATAAGGTTGCTCCCGCTTCAATCAATACATCATAAATTTGATGTTGCTGTACCAATTGGGCAAGTAAGGTTTCTAAAGGCTGTACCGCCAATTGTATCACGCCTAAGGCTGCCAACTCTGCACGATATGGTCCCATCACCATCACCGTTTCAGGCTGCTGCAAAATTTGTGCGCTCAAAGGCAAACGACCTTGACGGTCTAAAATAATCCGTTTGGGTTGTACCACGCTGTGAGTGTCATCTACACTCGCTAAGTGGCGTACATTAAGCAGACAGTCATCGGCCAGCACTGTGTCGATACCCGTTAATACTGCAGCAGAGATTGCCCGCCAATGCTGCACATCAGCACGGGCAGCTGTGCCAGTAATCCATTTAGATTCACCCGAAGCCATTGCCGTGCGACCATCCAAACTTGAAGCTACTTTTAAACGCACATAGGGCATGCCCGTAGCCATGGCTTTTAAAAAGCCTAAATTTAACTGACGCGCTTCAGCTTCTGCCACACCGACATCAACCTGAATACCCGCATCTTTTAAAATTTGAACGCCCTTACCTGCCACCAATGGATTTGGGTCTGGACAAGCCACAACCACTTTGACCACGCCTGCATCGACCAACGCTTTGGCACAAGGTGGAGTGCGTCCATAGTGCGCACACGGCTCCAAAGTTACATAGGCTGTTGCACCACGTGCCTGTTCACCCGCTTGACGCAAAGCAAACACTTCAGCATGCGGTTGTCCTGCACGCGGATGATGCCCTTCGCCCAACAATTGTGCATCTTTAACGATCACACAGCCGACATTTGGATTAGGTTTGGTGCTGTATTGCCCCAAACGTGCCAACTCAATCGCACGACGCATCCAAAAAAGATCATTGGGAGGTAAATTGGAAGTGAATTCAGTCATATTCAGATGTTGTCTGCTTTTTGCTGACATGAGAATTTATTGCTCACGTAACTGCATTTGTTCAATTTGACGGCGAAACGCTTCGACATCCTGAAAGTCCTGATACACCGAAGCAAAACGCACATACGCCACGTGATCCAATGCAAATAAAGCCTGCATCACAATTTCACCAATGGTACGTGATTTCACATCACGCTCACCCAAACGGCGAATTTGCAGTTGGATGTCACTAAGTACCGTTTCAATTTGCTCTTGGGTCACAGGACGTTTTTGCAAAGCATGCATCAGTGAACGGCGCAACTTGGCTTCATCGAAAGGCTCACTTTTACCATCGGATTTAATTACCCGAGGCATGACCACTTCATAACTTTCAAAGGTGGTAAAGCGTTCACCACAGCCAATACACTCACGACGTCGGCGAATTTGGCAGCCTTCTGCCGCCAAACGTGAGTCAATCACTTTACTGTCTGCAGCGTTGCAAAATGGACAATGCATAGCGGTTTAATTGCACAAATTTAAATGAAAATGCAGTGTAGCAAAATTTCCAAACTTTGTAGAGTTTTACGCAACATATAGAAAAAAAACAGCCCCGAAGGGCTGTTTTACACAATATATTGATTATGTGCTGTCTGAATTATTCTACACGTTCACCATGTTGACTTAAGTCGAGTCCCATACGCTCATCTTCTGCAGCCACACGAATACCAATTGTTAGATCAATTACTTTTAAGATGATGAAAGTCAGTATAGCTGAGTAAGCAATGGTCGCTAACACACCTTCAACTTGCACCCAAAGTTGGCTCATCAAGTTGCTTGGTGCAGCATCGCCCATAATAAACTCGCTGGCAAAGAAGGCGGTTAAAATTGCACCGACAATACCACCTACACCATGTAGTCCAAAGGCATCTAGAGAGTCATCAGCTTTCAGGGCGCGTTTTAAGGCAGTAATACCCCAGAAACATACGACACCACCAATTAAACCCATCGCTAATGCACCACCGACAGTCACAAAACCTGCTGCTGGCGTAATCACGACCAAACCTGCAACTGCACCCGATGCAGCACCTAATACCGAACCTTTACCACGTACCAGTTTTTCAACAACAAGCCATGCGATTGCTGCGGCTGCGGCTGCCACTTGAGTCACAACTAAGGCATAACCCGCTGCACCATTCGCGCCTAAAGCAGAACCACCGTTGAAACCGAACCAACCCACCCAGAGTAAACTTGCACCCAGTACAGTCAAAGTCAGGTTATGCGGAGCCATAGATTCACGGCCCAAGCCCATACGTTTGCCCAACATGTATGCAGCAACCAAACCTGCAACACCCGAGTTAATATGAACAACAGTACCACCAGCAAAATCAAGTGCACCATCATTGCCTAACCAACCACCACCCCATACCCAGTGGGTAATTGGTGCATAGACCACGACCACCCAAATCGCGATAAAGGCAACAAAGGCACCAAACTTCATTCTTTCTGCAATTGAACCACTGATAATGGCCACAGTAATAATGGCAAAGGTCATTTGGAAAATCACAAATAGAATTTCAGGAATACTGCCACTGAGCGCATCTGTACCAATGCCTGCCAACATCACTTTATCTAGGCTACCAATAAAAGCATTGCCTTCACCAAAAGCCAAGCTATAGCCCACTGCCACCCAGGCAATACTGACCACGGCTGCTGCTACGAAACTGTAAGCCATAGTATTGAGTACGTTTTTCTTACGTACCATACCGCCATAAAACAGTGCTAAACCAGGAATGGTCATAAGTAAAACTAAAGCAGTCGAAACTAAAATCCAAGCGGTATCGCCTGTATCTAATACAGCTTCTGGTTCAGCCGCTTCGGTAGTGCTGATTTCTGCTACAGCTGCAACTTCTGTTGCATTTGTTGTTTCGATAGGAGATGTTTCGACAGTGGTTACTGCCACATCTGAAGATGGAGTGGTGGCTATTGCGGCTTCTTCAGCCCAAGCAACAGAACCACCAAGGAGTGCGCCCGATAGACTCAGCGCGAGTAGCATTTTTTTCATTTGTGTCCCCCGACCTTTGTTTTTGTGAGTTATTAGGTACTCAGCAAACTTCATGCCATCTTTTAAACAGCGTCTGCACCCGTTTCACCTGTACGAATACGGATGACTTGTTCGAGGTTAGTTACAAAGATTTTGCCATCACCAATTTTGCCAGTACTAGCAACACGAGTGATTGACTCAATCACCGAATCGACCATTTCATCGCTAATTGCGATTTCGATTTTAACTTTAGGCAAGAAGTCAACGACGTACTCGGCGCCACGATATAGTTCGGTATGACCTTTTTGGCGACCGAAGCCTTTGACTTCTGTTACGGTGATCCCTTGAACACCAATTTCAGATAATGCTTCACGCACATCATCTAACTTAAAGGGTTTTACAATTGCAGTTACGAGCTTCATGTGTGTTTTCCTTCGGCTTAATTCACCAGTAAGGTTTTATGTTCAAATTCCATGCCAAAGTTCTAAGGTCGGGGGAAATTAGAAACCCTGACATGAGTTTTCTTTATACCTTATTTTATACATTTATATGGTTTTGATCTTCAAAAAATAGACATATTTACTAGAAGATTTACGATTTTACTCATCGAATAAATCCATATTTCGTCTGAAATGCTATAGTCTATTCAAGACCAGTGCTACACTGCCTCCATTTTCTCCATCTTTGTGGAAACAACAATGATTGAAACTTTATTACAAGCCATTTTGGAACAAATTGAACAACCTAAAAAAGATTTAGAACATAATTTACGTGCTTTGCTCAATGAAGCGGTCACCAAAATGGATTTGGTCTCGCAAGATGAGCTAGACCGCCAACGGACTGCGCTCAATAATGCCAACTTACGTTTAAATGAATTGTTAAAACAGGTTGAAGTACTAGAACAGAAAATCCAACTCAAAAAATAAGCACCAATTGAGTGCTTAAGTACAAAAACCAAACATTATAAAAATAACGCACCAAAACGGATCATAATAAAAATGTCTTTTGCCAAAGTGTATACACGGGGGCTGCTCGGCTTGCACGCCCCTGCAATTGAAGTTGAAGTCCATCTAAGTCAAGGTTTACCTTCTTTAACCATTGTCGGTCTAGCCGAAGCTGCCGTACGTGAAAGTAAAGATCGGGTACGCTCTGCCATTATTAATAGTGGTTTTCAATTTCCGACTAAACGTCTGACCATTAATTTAGCGCCTGCCGACTTGCCCAAAGATGGGTCGCGTTTAGACTTAGCCATCGCCTTAGGTATTTTAATTGCATCGGGACAATTGCCCGAACAGAGCACTGACGGTTTAGAATTTATTGGAGAATTGGCTTTAGATGGTCAATTACGCCCCACCACAGGCACACTCAGTATTGCGATTGCCTGCCAACAGGCACAGCATCGTTTGGTTTTACCTGAACAAAACGCACAAGAAGCTGCACAACTGCCAGACTTTGAAGTCTTTGCCGCCGCACATTTAAAACAAGTTTGCGAACATTTGGCACAAAGCCAGCTTTTAGATAAAGTCATCGCGACTGCACAGCCACAGTTATCACACTCCGCATTTGATTTAGTCGATGTGAAAGGCCAATTGCGCCCACGACGCGCTTTGGAAATTGCAGCAGCAGGTGGACATTCACTGCTATTTAAAGGCCCACCCGGTACAGGTAAAACCTTATTGGCATCTCGGCTTTCCAGTATTTTACCGCCCTTAAATATGCAGGAAAATTTAGAAGTTGCCAGCATCTATTCTGTGGCCAATAGCCCGCATACGTTTGGACAGCGTCCCTTTCGTGCGCCGCATCATACCGCTTCTGCTGTGGCATTGGTCGGTGGAGGCTGTCATTTACAAACAACTATGCGACATTCCAAACAACTATGCGACTTAGAAAATGGAAGCGATAGTATATTGAGAGAAAAACAGTTTTGCACTGTTGTTCTCTCATTTCCTATTTAGTTCACCAAGAGGTTAAATTAGAATAATAGTCTGGTTGGCCTATACCATGATTAAGAAAAGTTTCTTCAGTTTTAAGCATTCTATCAAGCAATCTTTTTTTCAATGCCTCATTAGCATTCATATGTAGAAATTGCATTGCAAACACCTGTAACATGCCATTAAGGGTCAGCAATATACTTTCAATATCCTCATAGGCACAGACAGGTTGTTTACCTTTAAATAGCACATTCAGTAGCTCACCACGACCATGTGTGAAAGTTGAATACTTCTCGTACAAAGCTTTACCTTGCTTTGTGAATTGCTTGAAGTGTTTATGAAAATCTCCATTGTCTGGGTCTTCAAAATTATCTAAAGCTGTACTCATCTGAAAAAAACTAGCAAAGTCTTTTGGTTGAGTAATTAACATTTCAACATCTGTCCCTTTAGGCTGTTCTATAAACTCTAAATAAAAACACCTAACATATATTTCTAGCATCGTACGAGCTACGACGACAGCGGAGGAAAAATGATCTTCTTTCATAAGTAATTTAAAGGAAAGATAATGCGTTTGGAACAACTGAAAATATGCTCTATTAATACGCTGATATTGATCATCCTCGTCTATCTGAACTGAAGCTGAAATTTTATTTACTTCATTCTGAGTCTTATCAAGCTCTCTAATTATAAAGTGAATACGTTTTTTTCCATCCTTATTCAAGTTCATTTTCATTTTAAATCCTTTATTTAATTACACTCTGGGAGAAAAGGAAACAATCGTCCTTAAACCTAATTTTAGCAAGAATAAATCACTTTAGAATTCCCTCCAAATGGTCAAATATTTAATAAAAATACATTTTCTAAATAATCGAAAGTCAAACTGCCCCTTATAAGAACACTGATCATCCTCTATCTTTACCCAAATATTTTAATGCTCAAATTTTGACATAAAATTCTATAGTGAAATTAAAATCTTTCAAATAGAAGATAAAATCAAAAACACTATATGTTGTGCTAAAAACCAAAATGACCACTACATAAAGCAATGTAAGGTAAAAAAGAAACAATTTAGGAATAATTTGAAGAAAAATTTGCATAAGGTTTTTTGTTCAGTTATCATTCGATTAACTTGATCTGTAAGTCAATGATCTTGGAGGTGAATATGACTCATTTCAATCCTGACATGCTTAGTATTGCACGAAACTTTCGTGGTCTTAGTCAAACTGAACTAATTGCTGAAATGGGACAGTCTATTACTCAGGCTTCATTATCTAAAATTGAAAGTGGGGACTTAAAACCCTCCGATGAAGTTATCCATAATCTATCCAATGCCCTACATTTCCCTATACGATTTTTCGAACATATTGAAAAGCTAAATGCACTGCCAATTAGTTTGCATGCATACAGAAAAAAAAGCTCTACCACAGCTAAAGCATTGAGCCGCATGAATGCTGAAATGATGTTAAAAATGGGCCATGTACAAACATTAGAATTATTCACAAATGTGCCAAAAAGAAAAAACTCCTTACCAACTTTTAAAATTGGCCTAGATGTAAACACTCCTCAAGAAGCGGCTAAAAAGCTTAGATCATTGTGGGCGTTAGGAAATGAACCTCTTGAAAACCTAACTGCCACTGTGGAAGATGCCGGGGTTTTAGTCTTTTTATGCGACTTTAAAGATAATAATGTTGATGGCGTATCCTTAAAAATGCATGGTGTGTCTCCATGCGTATTTCTAAATGCAAACCAGCCAAATGATAGAATACGCTTCACATTAGCACATGAGCTTGGGCATTTGGTCCTCCATGAAGAGCCATCTGAGTTTATGGAAAAAGAAGCAAATGACTTTGCTGCCGAATTCTTAATGCCAGAAGAAAAAATTATTGATCAATTAGTTTCAACCAATTTAGCTCATTATCTAAGACTTAAAAAGGAATGGAAAACCTCAATGGCGGCCTTAATCTATAGGGCGTCAGAGTTAGGAACTATAACTTCAAGTCAAAGTGCCAATTTATGGCGGCAAATGGCTATGCGTGGTTATCGTAAAGTTGAACCAAATGAATTGGATCGAGAAGCGACATATAGAGTAGCTTCAATGCTTTTTGACTACGCAATAGATGCAAAAAAAACATCAGCATCTGTCATTAGTGAGTTATCTCAATTATTTGACTTATATGAAGATGACTTTAAAAAACTATATTATTTTGACCTAGATTCAATGGAGACTATTGAGATGGTTTCGTAAATTAAAAAGCCGACTCTATTGGGTAGAGTCGGCTTGATAGATTTTCACACAGGAAAGGCATATGGCTCTAAGCCCTACGCATACCTCATGTTAGATCTGGCTGTCAGAACCCCATTCTAACATTTAGGCCCGTAAATCTCAAGATTTACCCGCTTATTTTGGTATGCGCCCTGAAAAACGAGCCGCCAAAATAGGAGGGCTAACAATGCCTACCGAAAATCAAGACTTCGTGTTTTGTAAATCTTATCGCCATAAATCTGGAAAAATTATTGTCCATCCAACTGGATATTTTAAATTTCCCAGAACTCGGCCATTGAAAGAAGAAAAGGATACTATCCGTAATAAAAAATCGGATGATCCTGATAACTCAAACTCAATATCGTAAACAAGGTTAAATAACCTACTGCTATGCAACAAAGTTCACAGTAGTAGGTTACTTAATTTTTCTGATCGCACTTAATTTTATGCCCCATTTTAGTACATGGGCTCAGAGAGAATTATGACAACTCAACAGCAGTTTCTTGACCTACTTTCCGATATTGAACCATCTACAACAACAGTTAATGATTGTTCAAGCGCACATAATACGCTTCGTAATGCTTTAAAAGTGCATAATGAATTCAGCAAAGTACATGTGCATACGTTCTTATCAGGTTCTTATAAAAGAAATACGGCAGTACGTCCGACTACTATAGGCGGTATCACACAAAGACCAGATGTAGATATTATTGCCCTTACAAATCACACAATTAACGATAATCCTCAAATTGTCCTTGATGCAGTACATACAGCATTAAAGGATATTGGATATACCGATCTCACCGTTAACCGTCGTTCAGTAAATGTTAAGTTGAAAAAAGTTGATATGGATGTTGTCCCTATCATTTCAGATGGATATGGTGGCTATCTGATTCCAGACATTCATCTTGAAGAATGGCTAGTTACCAACCCTCCAGCCCATACCGAGTGGACTGTTGAGGTGAATAAAAATGCAAATGGGCGATTTAAGCCTCTTGTGAAGCTATTTAAATGGTGGCGTCGTGAGAACTTGTCTGATTTAAAACGACCAAAAGGATTCATTTTAGAATGCCTGGTTGCCAAGCATATGAATTACTACGAATCCAACTATGAAAAGTTGTTTGTTTATCTTTTAGAAACAATCAGGGATTCTTATGGGATTTATGCGTCACTAGGCATAATTCCACATTTAGAAGATCCTGGTGTTGCAGGCAATAATGTTTTTTCTGCGGTCACAGCAGATGAGTTCAAAACCTTTTATGAAAAGGTAAAAGAACAAGCTGCTATTGCACGAAATGCCTTAAATGAAACAGATGATGATAAAGCATTAGCTCTATGGCGGCAGGTCTTGGGTAATCGTTTTCCACGTTCGGCATCACACAAAAGTGCAAATTCTGCTGATATGGCCAGCTCTTTAATCCGTTCAGCTTTAGGTGCAGGATTAACATTTCCATCAACCCCTGTTTATCCAAATAAACCAGGAGGCTTTGCGTAATGGAACTGCTAAAAACACCATTAGAACGCTTAATTCAAGAACGGCAGTTATTGACCGATCTTGAAAATGAGGAAAACAGTTTTAAGATTCAGGAGTGGAACTCAACAAACACTAATGAACTGCATTTAAACTTCTCTCTCAAGATAGGAACTATAGATTTTAATGGTGTTTTAGTATATCCAGAGCTTTTCCCAGAGCTACCAGCATATATACGTCCACAAAAATCTGGTGAAAGATGGAGTATCTTGCACCAGTACGGTGGTTCAGGAGTGCTGTGTCTAGAATACGGTCCAGATAATTGGAATACAAATATCAGTGGAGTGGAACTAATTAGAAGTGCCCGGATTCTTTTATTAACAGACGCAATGACTGTATTGGAGATGGATGTAGAACCTGTGCCATCTAGGCATTCTGAAACAATAGGTCAAAAATTAAGAGGTATTTCAGAAAGGTTCATTGAAACACCAATGTTACGTCACATACTCTTGGGTAGTGACCCTGAAAAAATGGACTTTAAGGTTGCCATCTCAAGCATTCGGGACAAGACCGTTATTGTTCCAACAAATATTCAAAACAAACCTCTACCTGACATCGTCCCATCATTTTCTAATGAAAGATTTGAATTGTCTGGATGGGCAATAAGAGTTGATTCTGTTCCTTTATTAAAGGAATCTGTAAATGATCGACTTTCGTTAGAATCCTCTTTAGGCAATTTATGGCCTACTCAGGAGGAATTCACAAGTTCCATAAAGCCTCTATTGTTATATGACTTAAATGGTAACTTGGAACTATTCTTAATTAATAATACAGCACCACTTTTCGTAAGTTATCCAGCTATTAATCTACATGATGATCAGAATCAAAGATTGCCAGCACAATTTAGCAATATCAATGATGCAAAGATAGTAATCGTTGGTCTTGGATCGTTAGGAAGTAAAATTGCAATTTCACTGGCGCGGTCTGGCTGTAAAAACTTTCTACTTATTGATGATGATATTCTGGCACCCCAGAATCTTGTCCGTAATGAACTCAACTGGTTAGATGTTGGCTTTGCTAAAACCCATGCTGTTGAAAGAGCATTAAAACGAACTGCATTAGACATGCAGATTGAAACGTATGAAATGCAAATTGGTGGCCAGGAAAATCCTCATTTAAATTCCAATATCGCTAATGCCATTGGTACATGTAATCTGATTATTGATGCGACAGCAAACTCACATACATTTCTAACCTTAGCTGCAATTGCTAAAAGAAAACATATACCAATGGTATGGGGTGAAATCTTTGGTGGCGGTGGTGGAGCAATGATGGCCCGTAGTCGCCCAACGTTAGATGCCTCACCTTTAGAGCTTCGCAATCATATTTATGGTGTCTTACAAACGTTGGAACCAATCCCAGAAGGCAAAGTTAATAATTACGGCTTTCAAACACAAAACCAAACATATATTGCATCAGATGCAGATGTAACGGCTCTTGCAGCGTCTATGACTCAGTTCACATTAGATACTTTATGTACAGTTGATGAGCAATCCTCTTATCCATATTCAGCATATTTAATAGGGTTCCGTAAATATTGGATATTTCAATGTCCTTTTGATACTCATCCTATCGATTGTTCAGGTGCGTTAGTAACAGAATCTCCTACGGATAAACAGATATCTGAAAGTGAAAATGGCAATTCTATTGAAGAGCCTGAACCGATGAAAGGTTAATACTAATGCTGAAAATATCCATTCCTACTGATATACAAATTTTACTGATAAAAGCCCTGTTGAAGTCTGGAACCCACGAATGTGGCGGTGTTTTAATGGGTGAGCATATAGGTACAAATCATTTTAGAGTTAGCTCATTAACTGTTCAAAAGAGTGGAACGATCGCATCCTTTGTACGTGGAATTACGGATGCTATTAAAGCAATTCGCCTTTTTCATAAATCAACAAACAATAATTATCAAAAATTTAACTATTTAGGTGAATGGCATAGCCATCCTCTCTTTAGTGTACAACCCAGCAGTAAAGACCATCACACCATGAGGGAATTGGTGTCCGATCCAAAAGTTGGGGCAAATTTTGTAGTCTTACTGATTTTTCATTTAAAAAACAATCATCTTGAGGGCAGTGCCCACACCTACCTACCAGATGGTTCCTGTTACCCATCCACCCTGGATTTAGAGAGATAATAATGAGTGCAAGTCTGTTAGAAAAACAATCAACTGGTGGTGCAATTGCACGAGTAGGGTTTGATTATCAGGATGCCTTTGTATTAAAGAACCTGCCACTATGGCTATCTGAAAGTGCTTTTAGTCACATTGTGAGTGAATCAATAGGTGATGTTGAGGTTTGCTACTTCTCTTCAGAGAAAGATTTCCAGCGTGTCATGTATGAAGCTAAAAATCATTCGCTGACTTCTACAGACTTCTGGAAAGAAATTAAGCGCTTCAAGGAGGCGTTTGATATTCCATCAAGTGAATATACTCGCTTTAGTTTAGTATGCCCACTCTATACCTCTACACTTCACCCATTTCTTGCCCAGATTGAGAGAATTAGAGGCGTTGGCTCTTCATACAGTGCCGATTCTGTGATTTTACGTAAGCATCCGGCTAACACAGCCTTACCAAGCGATCCTATAAGCCTTAATTTAGTTCCCACCTAAAAACAAGTGGGGACTTAATCCATGAACATGGATATATATTCAGCA